>JBASCV010000334.1:0-4747 GCA_049651825.1 Bacteroidia bacterium | reverse complement strand
GGCTTAGAAGGAGCTAAAATTGAAATAAAAGAAATTGTAGATTTCCTTAAAAATCCAACAAAATATACAACCCTAGGAGCTAAAATACCTAAAGGAGCCTTGCTTGTTGGCCCTCCGGGTACGGGTAAAACATTATTAGCAAAAGCTGTTGCTGGTGAGGCAAAGGTGCCATTTTTCTCACTTTCAGGTTCTGATTTTGTGGAGATGTTTGTTGGTGTTGGAGCTTCACGTGTGCGTGATTTGTTCCGTCAGGCAAAAGAAAAATCGCCATGTATTATTTTTATTGACGAGATTGATGCAATTGGTCGTGCTAGAGGTAAAAATCCTGCTCAAGGTGCTAATGATGAGCGCGAAAATACATTAAATCAACTTCTAACCGAAATGGATGGTTTTGGAACAAATAGTGGGGTAAGTATTTTAGCCGCTACTAACCGTGCCGATATTTTGGATAGAGCCTTAATGCGTGCAGGCCGCTTCGATCGTCAAATATACGTTGACATGCCCGACTTGAATGAGCGTAAAGATATATTTAAAGTGCACTTGAAACCACTTAAATTGGATGCATCGGTTGATGTTAATTTTCTTGCAAAACAAACTCCTGGTTTTTCGGGTGCTGATATTGCAAACATTTGTAATGAAGCGGCTTTGATTGCTGCCCGTCAGGATAAAAAAATGATTGAAAAGCAAGACTTTTTAGATGCTGTAGACCGAATTATTGGTGGCTTAGAAAAGAAAAACAAAATTATTTCTACACACGAAAAAAATGTAATTGCTTATCACGAAGCTGGACATGCTGCTGTAAGTTGGCTATTGGAACACGCTTCGCCATTGATAAAAGTAACTATAGTACCTCGCGGTAGATCGTTAGGAGCTGCCTGGTATTTGCCAGAAGAACGCCAAATAACAACTACTGAACAGTTATTGGATGAAATGTGTGCAACTTTAGGTGGTAGAGCTGCCGAAGAAGTGGTATTTGGAAAAATATCCACAGGCGCGCTTAGCGATCTCGAAAAGGTAACTAAACAAGCGCACGCAATGGTTACCATTTATGGCTTAAATGAAAAGGTTGGTAATATTAGTTATTACGATTCTACAGGTGCTAATGAATATGGGTTTACAAAACCATATAGCGAAAAAACTGCTCAAACAATAGATGAAGAGGTTAGTAAATTGATAGAATTGTCGTATGTAAGAGCAAAAGAATTACTTACAAAAAACAAACATTTATTAAAATTGCTTGCAGAAAAACTACTTGAGAAAGAAGTTATTTTTAAAGAAGATTTAGAACATATTTTTGGTAAACGTCCGTTTGAGAAAGATGAATTAGCTGCTTTGGCCGAAGCAAAAAGTCAAGAAGAATCAACAATAGCTGAAAAAACAACAAACACAACTGCTCTTACAGACGAAAAAAAGACTGAACTTGTTGCTGAAACGTCTGTAAACGAACCAAAAACTGAAACAGAACCTGAAAAACCGAAAAATACACTTTTTTAAACCATGCGAGACAGTACAACCTCCAGAGAAAAAGTATTAAAAAAAATAAGGGCTGCGCTTATTCAGAAATCTGTGAGAGATTTAGCAGATGTTGACAAAGATTCAAACGTTTTTGTTCCCTCTGAAGAGCCTCTTGAAATTCAGTTTGCCCAAAATTTTTCGGCATTAAATGGTAAATTTGTTTTTTGCGAAAACGAAAAGGAATTTCTTGAAAACTTTGATTTCATTGCCAAAGACCATGCGTGGAAAAACATTTTTTGTTTGGAACCGAGTATTAAAAACCTACTAAAAAAAGGTGGCATTTCTTTTCTTGACAAAGAAACAGATTTTCTTTCAACAGAAATAGGCATTACACTCTGCGAATGTTTGGTTGCACGTACAGGTAGTATTGTTATTACATCAAAACAAGCTTCTGGCAGACGCTTGCCAGCCTTTGCAAACTATCACATTGTAATAGCTTACACTTCGCAACTGGTATATGGAATTAAAGATAGCTTAAAATTTGTGCGTGATAAATACAATGGACAGATACCTTCCATGATATCAACAATTAGTGGACCAAGTAGGACATCGGATATTGAAAAAACACTAATTCAAGGGGCGCATGGCCCTAAAGAGATTTTTGTATTTTTAATTGATGATATTCCTGTAATGGATTAAAATAGGTTTTTAATTTAAATTTTGTTCACAAAAATAGTACATAGCTTTTGCACTTTCTCAACAAGCTCGAAATTACACCGCATAGAGTGTTTTTGAGTTCATCGAGAAATGAGCGTTTGGAATGACATTTAAAGAATTAGAATAAAAATTAAATAATTCTAACTATAAAAAAATATAGATTTGAATAATTTTACAAAACGCGCATTAACTGGAGCAGTATTTGTAACTGTTTTGTTGGGTTGTACCTATTGGGGACAGGTTTCTTTTGCTGTTCTGTTTTTTATAATAACTATTTTAGGTGTTTGGGAGTTTTACGGACTAGCTGAAAAAACAAATGCTCAACCTCAAAAGCTATTTGGAACCCTAGTATCTGCATCTATATTTGCAACATCTGCTTTGGTTGCTATAGGGTATTTTAGTCCTTCGTTTTTATTAATTAACATTCCACTTATTTTTTCGATTTTCATTGTTGAGTTGTATTCAAAAGCTTCTAACCCATTTAAAAACATTGCCTTTACACTAGTTGGTGTTGTATATATAGCAGCCCCGTTTTCATTATTAAACTTTATTACACTGGTTAATGGTAATTACAGTTACCAAATGTTATTTGGTTTTTTCTTTATACTATGGAGTAACGATACTGGTGCATATTTGGCAGGTTCGGCATTGGGTAAAAACAAATTATTTGCACGCGTATCTCCAGGCAAATCATGGGAAGGCAGCATTGGTGGTGCAATACTTAGCTTGGTTGTTGCATATTTGATTTCAGAATGGTTTACCCAAATAACACTATTCGATTGGATAATAATTGCAATTATTCTTATTGTAGTAGGCACTTTAGGCGATTTGGTAGAATCACTATTCAAACGCAGTATAGGAGTAAAAGATTCTGGAACTATTTTGCCCGGACATGGGGGTATTTTAGATCGTTTTGATAGTCTAATTTTAGCCTCTCCTTTTGTGTTTACCTATTTGTATTGTGTAAAAAACTACTTATAGCATTAAAACATATAGCTTTAGCTATTTCTGTCAAGCATATATTTACATGTATGCCACACCAAAGAACCGATATTACTGCAAATACACACAAATACAAAAACAAATTAAAGACTCATAGCTTTAAATTTAACTTGTTCATATTCATCAGGTTGAATTGCAACCCAATTGTTGTGATAATCATAAGTAAGGTCGTAAATATAATTTCGCTCAGGCAATATAGTTGCTTTAAATTGATGAATACTATATTTTCCGGCTAAAACATGTATTTCCTCCCATTCACTATCCGAAATCACCTTAAAATAGGTTCGTTCATGTGCATATTTGCGATACAGCGGATAGACTATTTTCTTCTTTTCCATAATACTTAATGAGTGCCGTATGATTTTTCGCCAGCAGTAATTTTTGTTTTCAAATTGTTTTGAATGGTAGGAATGGGACATGTAGCATAATTGGTAAAGCAGCAGGGCGGATTGTAGGCTTTATTAAAATCAAGTATCACTTTATTTCCCGATAAAGGTTTATCTGCATATAAAAAACGACCACCACCATAGGTTTCATGCCCATTGGTTTCATCAGCAAATACTATAAATAATTTATCACCTTCTAATGTAGCATCTAACTGAAACTTTTGTTCATTTAGTTCAAAATAAAGTGTTCCGGCAAAAGGTGTTGGTGTTGAGTTACCAATAATATCATTAATCAATATTTTTTTCGGCTGCTGCGGTTCTTGTAAAGTTGCAACAACCCTCCACTTTTCATTGGTAGGATAACGTGTAATGGTAGTAAAATTTTTCAATGCATCACTTTCCAAATCACGTAATCGTATTGCATATTTATTACCACGTTTTATAATAAACCAAATAAGTTTTTTATGTTTTAAAATAAGCGGCTTCTCCCATTTATCATCGAAAATAGTATCCTCTTTAAACGGCTCGTCATTAATTGTTATTAATGCGTATGGATTACTTTTAAAATAAACTGTTCCATTTTTTAATACAAGTACTCCTAAATCTTCATTACATTTTCCTTCAGGAAAAACAATGTTATTTTTTTTACTACTACCAAAGGTATTTTCTCCTTCTTTCAGCCAAAACAAACCAACAACATTTAACCACCCATTTTCACCTTTCAATGATTTGATACGACTTTGATGCCATTGTTCAACAGAACTAATGTAAGCGCTATCTATGGGCTGTGCATAAGTAAACGTAAAACACTTGGTAACTATAAATAATATAAGAAATATTTTTTTTAACATGTTATAATTCTATTTCTAGTAGTTCATTTAGTTTAGGAATGTGTGCATGCCAACCGTACTTATGCTCTATTTCATTACGTAGGGAAACAGACGCATCTAACTCACCATGTGTGATAAAAATATGTTGAGGTTTGTTTTTTATTTTACTCATCCAATCTATTAATTCATGTTTATCTGCATGAGCCGATAACCCTTTCAAATTCTCAATTTTAGCTCTAACAGAATAAAATTTGCCATGTATTTTTATTTTCTTTTCTCCCTCTAGCAACCGCCTTCCTCTTGTTCCTTCGGCTTGATAACCGTCCAGCAAAATGGTTGCAGAAACATCGCCAATGT
>JBASCV010000333.1:0-1724 GCA_049651825.1 Bacteroidia bacterium | reverse complement strand
CATATCCACGACCTTTGTCAATTGTTAATTCAATTTTCAATTTTACGTTAGGTTCCATGTTACAGATTACTAGATCTGAGTTTAAAACTTGAAAACCTGAAGTAAATTTACCAATATCGCCAGCTGTTAATTGAGTTTTTCCTGTAATATTAACTGTAACTTTTTCAAAATCAGTAGTTTCTATTTGTTTTTTGAAACGTACTTGTTTTAAATTTAGAATGATTTCAGTCACATCTTCTGTTACACCTTTAATGGTAGAAAATTCGTGCTCAACACCTTCTATTTTTACAGTTGTAATAGCGTGCCCTTCAAGTGATGATAATAAAATTCTTCTTAAAGCATTTCCTACAGTAATACCGTAGCCAGGCTCTAAAGGACGAAATTCAAACTGTCCCTCAGTTTCACTGGAGTTAATCATTATAACTTTATCAGGTTTTTGAAAAGCTAAAATTGCCATGTTTCTTATATTTAGTGATTTGTTTATTAATTTAAATTGTTATTTGTTTTACTAAACTTTAATTTTAGCATTACTACTAAAACCCAAGAGTAGCGGATTAAATAACACCTATTATTTAGAGTACAACTCAACAATAAGTTGTTCTTTAATATTTTCAGGTATTTGAACACGCTCAGGAACAGATATAAATTTGCCTGTCATTGTAGTTTTATCAAAATCCATCCAAGGAAAGTTTCTGTTTGAACTAGCTACTGTACTAGTAATTACTTCTAAAACTTTAGAACGCTCACGTACAGCTATTGTATCGCCAGGTTTCAAAATGTATGAAGGCACATTTACAACAGCACCATTTACGGTAATGTGACGGTGTCCAACCAATTGGCGAGCACCACTACGAGTAGGAGCAATGCCCATAAGATAAACTACGTTATCTAAACGAGACTCGATTAATTGTAATAATACCTCACCTGTAACACCTTTAGCTCTTTGAGCCATTGTGTATATTTTAGCAAACTGACGCTCCAATATACCGTAAGTATATTTAGCTTTTTGTTTTTCGCTTAACTGTATTGCGTACTCTGATTGTTTAGCACGTTTTTTTGATAAACCATGCATTCCTGGAGGATAGTTTTTCTTTTCTAAAACTTTATCCGGACCAAAAATAGGCTCTTTAAATTTTCTTGCAATTTTCGACTTAGGGCCAACGTATCTTGCCATTTATTTAATTTTTGAATTGTTGTTTTCTAATTTGTTGATTTCAAAATTTTAGTTCTAAAATTTAATAATTTTAGAACTTTAAAATTTCAGATTATACTCTTCTGCGTTTTGGAGGACGACATCCATTGTGTGGAATAGGAGTGATATCCATAATTTCTGTTACTTCAATTCCGTTACCAGCTATAGTACGAATTGCTGATTCGCGACCTGCACCTGGCCCTTTTACCAAAACTTTTACTTTTCTTAAACCTGCAGCGTGAGCAACTTTAGCACAATCTTGAGCTGCTAATTGAGCAGCATAAGGTGTGTTTTTTTTAGAACCACGGAATCCCATTTTACCTGCACTAGACCAAGAAATAACTTGACCTGCTGTATTGGTTAATGAAATAATGATGTTATTAAAAGTAGCATTGATATGGGCTTCGCCAATAGCTTCTACTTTTACAACTCTTTTTTTTGCAACTGCTTTTGCAGCTGCAGTTGTTTGATTTTGTTTTGCCATTTTTGTTTAGTTGGTCATTTAGTGAGTTAGATAGGAGAGGGGTAATAG
>JBASCV010000332.1:0-33114 GCA_049651825.1 Bacteroidia bacterium | reverse complement strand
ATATTATTCCGAAAGCTTAATAATTGTAAATTAGATGTTTCAACTATTTTTTATTTTTTGAAAATTCAAACACCATACAGTTTCTATGCTAGCCGATTTGCAAACACGCTATTAATTTTGTGTTTGTTTTCTACTTTTTTTATATCTGCTCAAAGCAATTATTCAACAGATTGGTGGAAAAAAACAACTGTATACCAAATTTATCCACGTTCGTTTTATGATAGTAATAGCGATGGAGTGGGCGATTTGAATGGTATTATACAAAAGTTAGATTATATTAAAGGTTTGGGTTTTGAAACCATTTGGATTTCTCCTTTTTTTTTGAGCCCTCAAAAAGACTTTGGGTATGATATAAAAGATTATTATTCGATAGCACCTGAATATGGTGATACTACTATATGCAAGCAACTAATAAACGAAGTGCATGCCAAGGGGATGAAAATTATTTTTGATTTGGTTTTGAATCACACTTCCAATGAACATGAATGGTTTAAGCTTTCCTCAACTTCCAAAAGTAATTCAAAGGCCGATTGGTATGTTTGGCGGGATGGCACAGGGCGCAAGGGCAAGCGAAAACCCAACAATTGGAAATCAATGGTTGGGGGTAGTGGATGGCATTATAATGAAGATCGTAAACAATTTTACTGGGCTTCGTTTTTACCTTTTCAACCCGATTTAAATTATCACAACGCAGAAGTAAAAAAGGAAATGTTACGTGTTGCCGATTATTGGATAAATAAAGGTGTTGATGGATATCGTTTAGATATTTTTAATGCTATTTATGAAGATACATCATTTACCAATAATCCATTTTCATTTAGAATATTGCCCAATGAACATAATCCAAATGGCTTCTTTCAGCAACCGAAATATACGATAGACAACCCGAAAAGCTTTGAATTTGCTACAGAATTAAGTGCTGTTGTTTCAAAAAAAGAATCAAATTTTTTAGTTGGTGAAGTTTTTGGTAAACCTGCAACATTAAAAAAATATTGTTTTTCAAATAACAAACAGGGTTTAAATACCGTTTTTTTGTTTCGTACGCTCAATACACCACTAAAGGTAAATGCTTATAAAAAATTGATAACTGATTTTGAGAGAAACTTTTCGGCTCCTTTTATCCCTACTTATGTATACAGCAATCACGATAGAAAAAGAAGCATATCGCGTTTGAACAATAATGTTGATAAAGCAAAATTATTGGCACTTTTGCAATTTACTGTTAGAGGTATACCGTTTATGTATTATGGCGAAGAGTTGGGGATGCCACAAACCTATATCCCTTTAAAGAAAGGAAAAGACCCAATGGCCCAGCGTTTGAAATGGATTCCACAATTTATAGCGAATAGGAGTAAGGAGGCTATAAATAGAGATGGATGTAGAACACCCATGTTGTGGAATAAAAATAAGTTGGCCGGATTTACAACTGCTTCAGAAAGTTGGTTGCCTATTTCTGAGGTTGCTGATAAATTATGTGTTGAGACTCAAGAGGCTGATAGCAATTCATTGCTTATGTTTTATAAACAAATAATAGCACTTCGTAATTCGTCAAAAGCTTTAAATTTGGGTGCTTTAGAGATAGCTGAAAAGTATTGTACTAAACATGTATTAGCATATTACCGAATTTATAACACTGAAAAATACCTTGTACTATTGAATATGTCATCTAAAGTTATACCTGTTGAATTACCAGAGGGTGAAAAAGTATTAATGTTAAATACTACGGATGGATTTTATTTGAAAGGGTATGGGGGAGTGGTTCTGAAGATGAAGTGATTTATTTATTAACGAATAGCCTATTTAAATTTATGTTAAAATAATTTATATTGCCCCTATGGGGCTTTATATAGTGAGTTAAGGGATTGTTTTCTACCAATATTTCGTCACTCTCGGACTTTTTTAGCTCCGTTAGGAGCGAAATCTTGGTAGATATAAGAACATAAATCAAGACATAAGTCCCTTAGAAGACGATATGAAATTTAAACAGTTATTACTAAAATATACATTTTGAAAAGTATTCATTTTTTTGTTTTTTTATTTGTTACTAAAATTGTTCTTGCACAACACCCACAGCTCTTTTCTGGTCCATTGCAAGGGCATATTACGGCTACCACAGCAAGCCTGTCGCTATTGGTAAAGAACACAAAACATGTTAAGCTTGTTTTAACGCCTAAAACTACTAATGTTCCTGTATGTATCGTTTATATTGATACAGATACCGTTAAGGAGTTAAAAAATGTTTTTCCATTGGTTGTACATTTCAATAATTTACAACCTGATACAGAGTACGATATTTTGATACATTTGAATGATGTACCTATTCAAGTGAACTCAAGATTAAAAACACTTAAAAATACTCCTGTTGAAGATTTTTCTTTTCTTACAGGATCTTGTGCGATGCAGTTAACTCCTTTGCTTAGGCCATTTACACGCATGGGTTCAAATGTTATTTTTAAAAATATGCTAACGGTTCAAAGCAATTTTATGCTATGGTTGGGCGATTACACTTATTACATTAAAAATGTTGTTGGCAAGGATGATTACGCTTCTTTTGATGGTATGTGGAAAAGGCAATTAAAAACCAGAAAAATAAAAAACATAAATAATTTTTTGATAAGTATACCTCAATATGCTATTTGGGACGACCATGATTATGGCTCGTATGATGCTGATGCAAGTTTTGCATTAAAAGATACTTCATTGTATATTCATAAATCATTATGGGCAAATCCTTCTTATGGGTTGCCTGATGCTAAGGGTGTTTTTACAAAGTTTAGAAAATATGATTCAGAATTTTTTTTACTTGACGATAGATTTTATCGTACGGCTCCTAATATTAAAAATGGTTCAATGCTTGGCAAAAAGCAGCTTGAATGGCTTTTTAAATCATTAAAAGAATCGGATGCTACTTTTAAATTTATTGTTTTAGGAACTCAATTTTTGAATCCTTATAGTACAGATGAGTGTTATAATCAGTTTCCGGAAGAGAAGAAAACGATTAATGAATTTCTCGAAAAAAATAATATTACTGGAGTACTATTTATAACAGGCGATTCGCATTATGCTGATTTACAAAAAGAACTTCGCAAAAATACGTATCCTATTTATGATTTTACGTGCTCACCCTTAACTAGTTTTTTAGATAAGCTACTTCCCGAAGAGCAGTTAAATACAGCGCGAGTGCCGGGCACATTAACAAGGCATCGTAATTTTGGAAAGGTATCTGTTACAGGTGAAGTTGGTAAAAGAGTGTGTACAATTGAATTGTATGATGATAATGCCAAATTGTTATGGAAACATGCTATTCCTGAAGAAGAGTTGAGGTAAGAAGCTATATTATTAAAAGAAGAAATATTTAAAGAATAAAAAAAGCAAACCCTTATTATTCGAAATGTTCAGGCTAACTGAACGAGGTCAATCACGCTGCAGAAATATGTTCGAAAAAATTTATTTACTTAATGAAATAGGCTAGAATATGCTGTATTTCTGACGGGCAAATTTGCTTGTTCTTGGCCCATTTTTATCGTTGTCTTTTCTACTGAAATTATATTTAAGCATAATTTCGTGTGAGCCACTGCTGTATGTTCTAAATCTATTGATTAATAAATCATACGAATAAGTTACTTGTATATTGTTGTACGTATAGCCCATGTGCAGTGCAATAGCATCTCGTAAGCGAATGGAAAAGCCTGTAATAAATTTTTGTTTATAGTGCAATCTTAAGGTATAGTCAACCATTAATGGTACGCCTTTTACATAATTAACAAAAAGTGTGTTTTCATAGATGTAATCCTGACTTATTGAATAGTTATATCCAATTGTTGAATAAAACTGAGTAACAAATGGAATAACTCCTTGTTTTATACTATCGTTTTTATAAAATTCTGTTTGGGCTTTTAAGGTATGTAAGGCGCTTAGTCCAAAATGAAATCTATCATTGTATAGATAAAGTCCGCCATGCGCATCAAGTACGCTAGAGTTATCATCGGTAAACTGATTTACTGCTGGGTCTTGTGTATTGTGTAGGGTCATTTTAGTGCCTAGTAATCTATACTTTATATAATCAGCAGCAATACCGGCCGAAAGCTCAACATCAGGAAAATGAATATGAAAAGCATAAGCACCACCAATGTTTGTTTTTTGTGATGGCCCTACTTTGTCTTGCAGTAAATACGCACCCACTCCCATTTTGCCACCTGCTAATCTGCTATGTAAACTCAATGTTGCTGTGCGTGGAGCATCTTCATATCCAACCCATTGCATGCGGTAATTCATGCACGCATTTATTTCGCCTTTGGTACCTGCAATAGCAGGATTTAGCATAAATGAATTGCTTGAAAATTGTGTGTAATAGGGCAATTGCTGCGCTTCTACTTTTATTGAAATCAATAAAGCGCTCAGTATAATAAGTTTATATTTTAAACTATTTTTTTTCAATTTCCTTTTATTTTACAATACTAACTGTGCCATGAAACGTTGGAGCACCAATGCCTAAATTCATAATATAAAAATAGGTTGCTGGAGGTAGCTCTTCACCTAAATAGCTTTTACCATCCCACAAATTATTATAGCCATTGGCACGGTAAACAAGCTTTCCGTTTCTGTTGTATACTTCAAGCCTATTGGTAGGGTATTTATGTATATTGCCTATATACCAAGTATCATTATTGCCATCTTCGTTGGGTGTAAATGTATTGTAAAACACAACGTCATCGCTAGGTGTAACCCATACAGTAACAGTATCGTAAGCAAAACATCTATTGGTTTCATCGGTACCATATAAAATATAATCGGCAGAGTAAGTGGGTTCTGCATCAGGAGCATCAGTGTTTGGATATGTAAGTTGAGGTCCAGCCCATAGGTAATTAAAGCCTCCAGAAGCTTGTAATGTAACACGTTCGCCTTCTTTTATCGTAGTATCATTGCCTGCGAAAATAGGAGGGGGCTGAATTACTGTTACTTTTACTGAATCGGCTTTAGGCGGACAGCCTGCTATTGTTGATGTTAATGTGTATGTTGTTGTTATTAACGGTTCGGCAGTTGGTTGTGGTAAGCTAGGGTCGTCTAAACCATCAGTTGGCGACCAGCTATAGGTTACACCTTGCCCTGTAGAATTGTTTGAACCCCCAATTACTCCGGATTGATTTAAGCAAAAGTTGATTGGTGCACCAGCTCCAACAAAAAATAAGTAGGATAAAGAAATCTCAACAACATCTGTATTTACAGCACCCGTATCGTCAGTTACTGTTAATGTATAAGAGGTAAAGTTACTTGGCGTTGCTGTAGGATTTGCTATTGATGTGCTTGATAAACCGTCTGCAGGAGACCATGAATAGGTATAAGGAGGTTGCCCTCCTACCGCTGTTGGAGAACCACCAAGAATAACGCTACTTCCCGGACACAATATATTATTGGGGCCAGCATCGGCAGTCAAAAACTGTGCAGATGTTGTATTGAAAATACATAATGAACACAATATGCTAAATAAATAGCGTATTTTTAGTAGCATATTCATTTGTAATTTTTGATAAATTATATAATTATTTAAAGCAAATGTATAGTATTCTAATTGTATTAACAACAATGTATTTTAATAGCTTTTCATTATTGTTAATAGCTCATTTGATGTTTTCCAGTTTCTGGTAGTTGCACTAACGTTTAACTTTTTTTCAAAAAATGTATTTGTTAACTTGGTTCTTCCATATCCATTTGGGCAATAGATATATACTTGTTCTTCTATAATTTCAAATGCATCGGGTTCAAACGTGTATTGTTTTGTTTTTTTGATGTTTTCTGCCGTTGTTGGCTTCGATAAATAGGTAATATGCAGTTTATCTGTTTCAATGCCTTTTGTTTTTATAAAAGGATTGTTTTTGATTATTTTTTCCATCTCGTCCATTGTGCGGATAATAACAGGAACATCAAATGCGTATTTTTGTTTGATTTTCTGTTCTATTTTATCAGCTAACAATTTGCTTGATTTACTTTCAAAAATTACATTTCCGCTTTGAATAAATGTCTGTACTTTTTTAAAATCAAGTTCTTCGTAAAGTAGTTTTAAATCAGACATTAAAATTTTTTTTTGTCCGCTTACATTTATTCCTCTTAATATGGATAGAAAAACAGGCATTAGAATGGTTTATCCCTAGCTTTAACGTAAAAAAGAGTAAATATGTTACGATTTAATAAATTTTATGCGATAGTTATTGTTTTCTGTTTCAATTATTAAAATATAAACGCCTGTTTTTAAGTTAGATATGTTAATGTTGATTTTTTCTTTTGATATATGTGCTGGTAGAATAGTTGTTTTTTGATTGAAAACATTTTGTATTGTTATATTTTTAATGTTTTTGAACTCTTTTTTTTCTATGTTTTCAATGTTTATTTCGTTTGTAGCCGGTTGTGGAAATATACGAATTTGTAATCGGCTTTCAAGTTCACTTATATTCACTTGCGGACAAAGATTGTGGCTAAGTATTTTTACTCCTGTCCAATTAGACGAAAAAGGAATAAGTGCACAAATGTATGATAGATAAATTTGATCTTGATACACTCCAACACCCCATGTACCAAGGTTGTTTGAAACGCCTCCATAATTAGAGCACGAGTCGGGTTGAGCAGGATTAGATACATCTACAACCATTAAATCGCTTTTACCTGTTGATAAAAAAACGCGTTTACAATTTGCATCATAATGTATTTCGTTTGAATGAACAGGTGTATTGAACCAATTATTATTAGGGCAATTATAAGGATTCCACCAGCCATGTAGCTGAATATTACTTGTGTCTGAAATATTAATTATTTCCATTCCACAATAATCAACAGCGATATAGACTAAAGTATCATCCACTACCAAATTATTATATGCTTTTGGATGATTTTGAGGTGTGTAAACAGCTGGATTGCACCAGCGACCTGTTTCAATAGGAAGTTGTTTGTTGGTACAATTGATAATTCTAAATCCGCCTGCGTCAAAACATAGATATACAATACTGTT
Source organism: Bacteroidia bacterium (assembly GCA_049651825.1). Classification (GTDB taxonomy): domain Bacteria; phylum Bacteroidota; class Bacteroidia; order 2-12-FULL-35-15; family 2-12-FULL-35-15; genus 2-12-FULL-35-15. The sequence continues at coordinate 26,114 of JBASCV010000332.1, read as the reverse complement.
TTTAACTTCTATGCCACGTACATTATATAGATTTGGGTTGGGATTATTAATTGGTGGATAGTTGATGCTAGGCATAAACTGCGATATAAATAGTATGTTGTTTTTATCTGAAATATCCAAAATAACAAGTCCACTTTGCATCGCACCTAAATAGGCATAATTGCCTTCTACTTTAACAATTCCACCACCACTAAAAGAGTTTGGAATAACAAAGTAGTCTGTAATATTAGGCAATGTTGGTGCTGATACATCAACAATAGCCATGCCTGCCTCTTGAGGATTGGTAAATGAGTTGCCTAATGCCAAGTATAAATAATTACCATTTTGTGAAACATTCATAACATCAAGCGAGTCATAAAAATTTACAGGAATTGTAGATACAAGTAAAGGGTTTGAAATAGTTGAAATATCATAAATTTTTAATCCAGCTTCTTTATTAGCAACATATAGGTATGGCCTATCAAGCACATCGTGCATCATGGTCATAACCATTTGGTTGCAGGTAGATGAAATATTTGCTTGTTCCGAAAAATTCATACTATTACACGTTTGTGAATAACAGGAATGAACAATCAAATACGTACTGATGATAAGGAACACAATAGCGTTTTTATTTTTCATGATTATATTGAGTTTGTTATTCTTGTAATGTGATGTATAACAAATATATAAAAACTCTTTACTTATGCAACATTGTATAATACAATATATATATTGTTAATCAATGATTTTAATTTCTTTCTAATTAAAATTTCTTATTTTTATTCCATGATAGAAGCTTCAAATATTTATAAAAATTACTCTTCTTTAGAAGTACTAAAGGGTGTTTCCATTCGTATTAATAAGGGTGAAGTAATTTCTATTGTGGGAGCTTCGGGCGCTGGCAAAACTACATTACTGCACATACTGGGAACGTTAGATAGAGCTAGTAATGGTACTCTAGAAATAAATGGAACAAGCGTAGCTTCGTTAAATGATAAAAAATTGGCCGATTTTAGAAATAAGAATATTGGTTTTGTGTTTCAATTTCATCATTTGTTGCCCGAATTTACTGCACTTGAAAACGTTTGTATTCCAGCATTTATAGCAGGTACATCAAAAGTGGTGGCTGAAGAAAAAGCAAAAGAATTGTTGCAGTTTTTAGGTTTAACCGAACGCATTAATCATAAGCCGAGTGAACTCTCTGGCGGTGAACAGCAACGTGTGGCTGTTGCTAGAGCCTTAATTAATAATCCGGCTGTGGTGTTTGCCGATGAGCCTTCGGGCAATTTAGACAGTACTACTGCAAAAGAATTACATCAATTATTTTTTACACTTCGCGAAAAATTTAACCAAACGTTTGTTATTGTTACTCACAACGAAGAGCTAGCCAACATGGCCGATAGAAAGCTAGTAATGCGTGATGGTAATATTGTGCAGTAATTGATGCTAAAAAAAACTTCTCAATTTTTTCATAAAACTTTCTGGAGCAGCACAAGGTTTATTTGTTGTTGTATTAATAAATACAAGTACTGTATTTGCAGTATTTAACAATTCGTTTTTTTGATTGTATATTTCATAATCAAATGAAATACGTGCTGATGGTAGCTCTTTTATTGTGGTTTTAATCACTAGTAAGTCATCATAAAGAGCGGGTTTAATATATTTTATGTTACATGTATATACAGGTAACATAATGCCATTGTCCTCCATTTCTTTATAACTTGTGCCAAGTTGTCGTAAGGCTTCAACTCTTCCTATTTCGTAATACTGTGTATAATTACCATAGTAAACATAGCCCATTCTGTCGGTTTCGGCATAACGCACTCTAACAGTTGTTTCAGATATATACATAAAGCGTAATATTTTATTATCGTTCTTAAAATACACTTTTTTTTTGAAAGAAAATAAAAAAATAAAAAAAAATATCAACCTTTAAAAGCTTGTAAATTGCTATACTTGTAAGCCTTTTAGCATAAAAAAAAGAGAGGCTTTTTAAATGATACCTAATTTGTTGAAACATAGTTTGTTAGTTGTTTTTGCTGTTTTTTTATTCAGTTGTTCTACTGCTCCTAAAATAAAAAAAGTGGAGTTTGCATCTATAGAATTGAATGCTCAAACAGCATCTGATAGCGATTTTGAAAAAATGGTGAATCCATATAAAAATAAAATGGATTCGATAATGAATGATGTGTTGATTGTTTCAGAACAGCCTTTAACTAAAGGACTACCAGAAAGCAATTTAGGGGATTTTACTTCTGATGCGGTACTCAAAAAAACGAATGATTTTTATAAGCCTACTGATAACAAAAAAGTTGATTTTTGTTTGTTAAATAATGGAGGTTTGCGTTCAGAAATGCCTAAAGGCAATATTACTAGAGGGCATGCGTTTAGCTTAATGCCATTTGAAAATAGTATTGTGGTACTAACCCTAAGTGGTGAAAAAACTCAGCAATTGTTTGAGTTTATTGTACAAAATAATGGGGCTCCATTTGCTGGAGCAACGGTAAAAGCAAAAGGGAAAAAAATTACTGAGTTAAAAATTGGTGGACAAGATTTTGATGTTACTAAAACGTACAAAGTAGTTACTTCCGACTACCTTTCGGCTGGCGGGGATAAATATAATTTTTTTAAAGAGCCGTTGAAATCAGAAGCATTAGATTATAAATTGCGCGATGCAATTATTGATTATTTAATAGAAGAAAATAAAAAAGGAAAGGCTTTAAATGTAACTATTGATGGCAGAATTAAGTATGAACAGTAGAAGAGATTTTTTGAAGAAAACATTGGTGAGTGGTGCTGGCATGTTTGCTTTGAGCGCTATTCCTAATGATGTATTTGCAAAAAGTGATATGGTTAAAATTACCATATTGCATACCAATGATGTTCATAGTCATATTGACCCATTCCCTGATAACGACCCTAAATTTGCAGGGTTGGGCGGTGTTGTACGTAGAGCCGCATTGATAAAAAAAATTCGTAGTGAAGAAAAAAATGTGTTGTTGTTGGATGCTGGAGATATTTTTCAAGGTACACCCTATTTTAATATGTATGGTGGCGAGTTGGAGTTTAAGTTGATGAGTATGATGGGATATGATGCTTCTACAATAGGTAATCATGATTTTGATAATGGATTAGATGGCTTGGTAAAACAATTGCCACATGCTAATTTCCCGTTCATTAATTGTAATTATGATTTTTCGGATACACCAATGAATGGTAAAACAATACCGTATAAAATTTTTACTAAAGAAGATATTAAAATAGGCGTTTTTGGTATTGGTATTGAATTAGAAGGTTTGGTGGATAAACGGATGTCGGGTAATACAAGGTATATCGACCCTGTAGCAAAGGCGGCTGAATTATCTGTTTTTTTGAAGAAAGAGCAAAAGTGTGATTTAGTTATTTGTTTATCGCATTTAGGATATAAGTACGAGAGCAAAAAAATAAGTGACATGGAGCTGGCAAAACAATCAAAAAATATTGATTTAATAATTGGTGCTCATACGCATACTTTTTTAAATACCCCCTTATCTGTGAAAAATTCTGACAATAAAGAAGTGTTGGTAGCGCAGGTTGGTTGGGCAGGAATTAAACTGGGAAGAATTGATTATATTTTTGAAAAAAAGTCGAAGAAAAAAGCCTCAGAAGGCTACACTATAAAAATTTCTAAAAAGTCAATAGCAATTTGATTTTTTTAGCAACTTTTTTTTGTGAATAAGTATTGCCACTTTGATAAAGTTATATATATTTACAACGCATTACTTGATTATACAGTATATACATAGGTTATATACTTCAAATTATAAAATACGTCACCTTAAAAAAATTACAATACCGAATGGAGAAAGAGAAAGCGTACGTTAAAGTTTGGGATAGCTGTCTGAGTATTATTAAAGACAATGTGAGTTCGCAAAGTTTTAAAACATGGTTTGAGCCAATTAAACCAATTAAGCTTACGGCTAATGTTTTAACAATTCAAGTACCAAGCCAGTTTTTTTATGAATGGTTAGAAGAGCACTACATTACTTTATTAAAAAAGACGATAAAAAAAGAATTAGGAACTACCGGTAGATTAGAGTATAGCATTATTATGGAGAATAACTATAGTAATAATGCAAAGCCTTATACTGTAAAAGTTCCTACAAGTAGTAAAAAAGAAGTTAAAAATCCATCGGTAGCAATGCCGATTGATTTGAATCAAAATACCATACGTAATCCATTTATTATTCCTGGATTAAAAAAGGTAAATGTTGAATCTCAACTAAATCCAAATTATACATTTGAAAATTTAGTTGAAGGCGATTGTAATCGTTTGGCACGTTCTGCTGGCTTTGCAGTTTCTAACAAACCAGGTGGTACAGCCTTTAATCCATTATTGATTTATGGAGGAGTAGGTTTGGGGAAAACGCACTTGGCGCATGCTATAGGTATTCAGATAAAAAGCGAGTTTCCTAACAAAACGGTTCTTTACGTTTCGTCAGAAAAATTTACACAACAATACATTGATTCAGTGCGTAACAACAATCAGAATGATTTTGTTCATTTTTATCAAATGATTGACGTGTTGTTAATTGATGACGTTCAATATTTTGCTGGTAAAGAAAAAACACAAGATGTTTTCTTCCACATTTTCAATCACTTGCATCAAACAGGAAAACAAATTGTGTTAACTGCTGATAAAGCTCCTGTGGAATTACAAGGCTTTGAACAACGTTTGCTTTCTCGTTTTAAATGGGGATTATCAGCTGATTTACAAGCTCCAGATTTAGAAACACGTGTTGCTATTCTTGAAAAGAAAGTGTATGCTGATGGTATTGATATGCCTAAAGAGGTGTTAGAATATTTAGCATACAGTATTACAACAAACGTACGTGAGTTGGAAGGTGCGCTTATTTCATTGCTTGCTCAATCATCAATGAACAGAAAGGTGATTACTTTGGAGCTTGCAAAACAAATGATTGATAAGTTTGTGAAAAATACAGCTCGCGAAGTTTCTATTGATTATATACAAAAAGTAGTTTGCGATTATTTTGATATGCCAATTGAATTGTTGAAATCAAAAACACGTAAACGTGAAGTTGTACAAGCGCGTCAAATCGCTATGTATTTTGCGAAGAGTATGACTAAATCATCGTTGGCTACAATAGGTTTGCACTCAGGTGGAAAAGATCATGCAACGGTATTGCACGCTTGTCGTACGGTAAACAACTTGATTGATACGGATAAACGTTTTAAATCTTATATTGATGAGTTGCACAAAAAAATTACAATTCAATAATTAATTGATAATGGATAAATTTAAAACAGGAATGCAAACGTGTATTCCTGTTTTTTTTTAACGGGTATTTAATGAACTTACGTTTTGTTGAATTTTTTTTATTGCAAACGCACAGTCTTCGACAAGCTCAGACTGACCATGCGCAAGGTCACATTGAACTTGTCGAAATGTGTGCGGTAGCATTCCTGTATTTTTGAATAAAAATTAACCAGATAATAAAATATTTTATATGAACAGTGTTTTAATGGTTTGCCTTGGTAATATTTGTCGTTCGCCATTGGCAGAAGGTATTTTAAGAGATAAAGCCGAAAAGCTAGGATTAGATATTCATATTGATTCGGCCGGAACATCTAATTATCATATTGGCGAACACCCTGATAATCGGACAATTGCTAATGCTCGAAAACATGGTGTTGATGTTGCACATTTAAAGGCTCGTCAGTTTGTTGTTCAGGATTTTGATGCCTTTGATAAAATATTTGTGATGGATGCCTCAAATTATTCAGATGTAATTGGATTAGCGCGTAATGAGGTAGATAGAAGTAAAGTTGAAATGATTTTGAATCGCTTGCATCCTGGTTCAAACATGCCTGTGCCCGACCCTTATTTTGGTGGTGAGCAAGGTTTTGAAAATGTATTTATTCTATTGGAACAAGCTTGTGAAGTTATTGCAAAATCATTACTAGTAAGCCAAAAAAAAAGTTTTTAAAAATAAATTTTGTAAAAATGAAAACAATGAAATCTCTCTTCTTAGTATGTTTAATGGTACTAGCTGTAAATAGTACAAATGCGCAAACAGTTGTTAGTGAAGGTGACGCAAGGCCATTTATTGAGATAAATGGAACTGCTGAAAAAGAAGTAATTCCTGATGAAATATATATTACAATTGTGATTAAAGAACGATTGGTAAATAGAGAAAAGTTAACAGTTGAAACACAAGAGAATAATTTAAAAACTTCGTTAAAAACAATTGGTATTGATTTAATAAATTTAGCTATTGCGGATGCTAGTGCTGATTATGTAAAAATTACCTGGCAAACTAAAGAAGTAATCTCAAGAAAAGAATATTTATTAAAAGTGAGTAATGCAACTATTTTGGCAAAAGTGTTTGAACAGTTAAGCGCATTAGAAATAAATGATGCTTATGTAAAACGAGTGAGCCATTCAAAATTAGATAGTTTGAAAAAAGAAGTACGAATTGCCGCAATAAAATCTGCAAAAGAAAAAGCTGATTATTTGCTTGCTGCGATAGGCGAACAAACAGGGAAGGCACTTGTTGTTAAAGAAGTAAATACATCTTCTTATCAAAATGAATTGAACCGTAATTATGCAGTAAATTCAAAGCTTTCAAGCACAAGTAATTATGTTTCTGATTTGTTGGATATTAATGCAAAAAATGAAATAGAGTTTCAGAAGATTAAAATTACAGCAACACTTTACACCAAGTTTGCAATAAAATAGCGGTATTATTATGAGCACAAAAGGAATACTGTATTTAATACCTACAACATTAGGCGATACAGCCGAAACGGCAGATGTACTGCCTGTGAAAGTAAATGATTTGATTAATACTATTGATGAGTATATTGTAGAAAATGAAAAATCGGCAAGACATTATCTCAAAAAAATGGGTATTAAAAAGCCGTTACAAGAAATTGTTTTGCATTCGCTCAACCAACACACTGAGCCTGGTGCTATTTCAGGTTATTTAAAAAATATTCAAATTGGTAAAAATATTGGTGTTATTTCCGAAGCAGGCTGCCCAGGTATTGCCGATCCTGGAGCTGAAGTGGTACGATTGGCGCATGAAAACAATATTACGGTGTGCCCATTAGTAGGGCCATCTTCTATTTTCTTAGCATTGATGGCTTCAGGCTTTAATGGTCAAAGCTTTGCTTTTAATGGGTATTTACCCAAAGAACGCAACGAGCGAGTAAAGAAAATTAAAGAGCTTGAAAAAAATGCTTTTCAAAAAAATCAAACGCAATTGTTTATTGAAACTCCTTATCGTAACACACATTTGCTGGAGGATATTGTATCTGTATGTGATGCGCAAACAAAGCTTTGTATTGCTTGTGATGTAACACTTCCCACAGAGTTTATTAAAACAAAAACAATTGCTATTTGGAAAAAACAGTTGCCCGATATTAATAAACGCCCTGCTATATTTTTGTTGTATAGGTAATTATACTCTTTAAAATCTTTTGCGTCATATTTTTTTGCCGCTAAGGCGCAAAGACGCAAAGAAATAATTTTTGAATTAGCTTGTATGATCAGCCACAATTACCCATTTGTCTTTAACCCTGCGCCACAATAAGGTATAAAATCCAGCAACAGTGCCTTTTTTCTTTATTAAGGTCCATGTTCCAATTACATAGCAAGTGTTTTCTGAAAGTGGTTCAATACTGGTAAGTGAAAAACTTAATGTTCCCATAGAAGTTGAATCAGGGTAGTTTTTTTTGTAATTTTCTAATGTGTTTTTCCAGCCAAATGTAATGCCATTTTTACCAATAAATTTTAAACTATCACTGTTCCAATAAGCAGCCATAAAACCATTAATATCACCTTTGTTCCAAGCTATTTCTTGGTCGTGCATCGTTTTTTGAATGATAGATGTTATGTCGTTTTTTTGCTTGGATTGTGCGTAAGTAGTTGTTATAATTGTAATACTCGCAAAAATTAAAAAATGTTTTTTCATGATAATTTAGTTTTTAATAGTCTATGTTTCAATTTTATTTTTTAATTATAGATATGCTAACGCACACATTTCAAGCTCAATGTGACTTCGCGCGTGGTCAGTCTGAGCTTGTCGAAGACTGTGCGTTTGCAATAAAAAAAATCAATAGAATTAAATAGTTTTAATTAAGCACTAATCTTTATTGTTACTGTTTCTTCTTCTTTGTTATCTTTTGTTGTTGTTTGGTTTCCTTCTTTAATATTTCTGGTATTATTATCAGGAGTACGGTCTATCAATTTATTATATGGGTCAATGCCCACTTTCACGGGCTCTTCATCTACAATGATTTCAAAATTCATTTTGTTTTTATCAATCTTATATTTCTTTAAATAAAGTTCTGTTTCTTCTTTTTTACCTTTTATTTCTTTAGCACCAAAAATTCCAATATCAATCCAGTCGTTAATAGCTACATCTTTTAATTTTCCAATGCTATCAGCTTTCATTTTTTTACTTTCAGTGGTAATTTTTACAAGGTATTTGCCATTACTAGTTTTTAAAAAGGAACAACCGATTGTTTTATTTTCATACAAGGTAATGCTCTCAAACATATCGTTAATAATATATTTTAGGCTGTCAGGAGTTGCGGCTTTTAGATAACTGATGAATTCAATCGAATTAGTATATGGCGGTTCTTGATAAGCTACTTTTTTTATGTATCGTGCAAGTGCTGCATTCAGTGAGTCTTCACCTATATAATCTTTTAATGCGTACATAACAACGCTGCCTTTGTTGTAATGAATGTATTGTTGATTTTCTACCAACATCAAAGGCCGTTCTTTTTTACCTTCAGTTGCTCTGCCTTGTAAATATTGATTCATTTCATATTTTAGAAATTTTTTCATGGCTTTTTTCCCAAACTCTTTTTCCATTACCATTAATGCCGAGTATTGCGACATGGTTTCGGCCATCAGTGTTGAGCCTTGAACATTACCACCAATTACCTGATGTGCCCACCATTGGTGCGCTATTTCGTGTGCTGTTACATAAAATGGATAGTCAATAGATTCTGGATTTTTATCCTCTACTTTAGCAATAAAACCAATGCCTTCAGAAAATGGAATGGTGTTTGGAAACGATTGTGCAAATGTTGCATACCTCGGAAATTCAATAATACGAACTTGTTTGTGTTGGTAAGGACTAAAATTTTTAGTGTAATAATCCAATGATTTTTTTACACTGTTTATCATCCTTTCAAGATTGTATTCGTGCCCTTTGTGATAATAAATTTCAATCGAAACATTGTTTGACGCACCGTTGTTAGATATCCATTGGTCTTTTTTTAATTCGTAACGTGCAGATAGAAACGCATAAAAATTCAAAATTTTACAATCCATTTTATAATGGAAATATTTTCTGTTATCCTTTTCCCATTCTTTTTGCAAATAGCCTGGTGCAATAGCTATTTGGTCTTTTGAGGTGCTTACAATACATTCAAAATCTATCCAGTCGGCATCCTGACTAATGTATGTGTTTTTCATTGCAAGCGTATCATTTACTTTGGCCATACGCTCTTTTTTGCCTAAGCCGTGTTTTTTTCTTGATGATTCATCACTCAATTCCCCTTCAGCTTGATACCCTAAGCTGGGAGCAAACTGGCTATTAAAAAAGGTGCCATTTTCAACAATGGCAGTTCCTGCTTCCGAATTTTTAAAACCTTGAGTAATATAATTCAATTGCATATCTAATTGTATTGAGTCACCTGGTTTTAAAGGGGTTTTTAGCTTATGGATTTGAAAACCCATTTCTTTGTCGTTCAATAATTCTATGGTTGGTTCATTAAACGTAATTTGTTCTACCTTGAGTTCATTGTATAGGTTCAGTAAAATGGTATCAATGTTTTTATTGCTTTTGTTTTTTAGTATATAGTAGCCTTTTAGTTTTACATCGCGTGTGTCTGGAAAAATATAAACGTTCCAGTTAACTGCTACAATACGAGGTTGCAGTGTTTTTGAGTATCGCTTGTATTTTTTCTCAAATTCGGCTCGCATTTCCTCTTCTTGTTTTGCGGAAATGTTTTTATTTAAAACATTTGTATTGTAATAAATAAAACTTCCCATAACTATAAATACTAACAAGCCCAGTGCTGTTGCTAATTTTGCTTTATTATTGAATCCTTGTTTTGCAATTTTTAAGCGTGCTTTTATTCCTTTTTCTTTTCCTCGTACCCAAAACAGGTTAGATAAAGCAACAAGGATAAAAGCAAAGGCCAACCAGTAGCTTTTATAAATAAAAAACGGGTAAATGCTATGTCCATAGCCATTCATATCCGAATAGGGTAGACGAGGACCGCTGCTATTGAACATAATTAATTGATTGTTCCATTCTAGCAAAGCAAATGCTATGGGTAATAATATTAGTATTAAAAGTGCAATAAAATAAGCTACATATTTATTGTTTATTAATACTTGCATTGCCATTGCAAATACACATATTAGTGTAAGGCTAATTAATTTAAACCCAAAAAGCTCTTTTATATATTGTAGCAATTCTATTTTATAGTATTCATAATAGAATTGAATAGCAATACTTGTAATCATTATAACAACTAATAGTACAATTTGAACTAAAACTAGTGCAATAAGTTTTGATGCAAAGCTTACCCATGGGGCAATTGGAGTAACACCAATTAGCTCATCTATTTTTGCATCGCGTTCGCGCCACACTACTATGCCAGCATAAAATACAATAAGTATAATCATGAAAAATTGAAAAATACCTCCACCTATTTGCAGCATTTGGTAGGTTACAGGGTAGGTAGATGTTCCATAAATAAGGCCAAGTTGTGAGCTTACTCCAGCAAAACTGATAATGCTTAAGGCGATGATGATTAAAAAGAAAATACTTTTAACAATTTTAAAAAATTCGAACTTTGCCAAATGCCAAGTTTGAAATAAGCTAAACTGTTTAGTAAATACTTGTGTTGCCTTTGGCACATCTGATAGTGATTGAATAGCAGCAGAAGCACTTGATAAAAAGTGTTGTTTCTTTTTTCTTTTGAATAGCGAAACAGGTTCGTTAAACTGGCTAAATTGAAAACGAAAATAAGTAAGTGCTGTTATGCCTACTGCAATTCCTAACCATAATAAACGGTTATATAACATGATGCTTTCAAGTGGTATAAGCAATGTGTTTTGCTCGGATGGCGACCAATATTTTGTTGTTTGTTTTAATGCTTGTTCGCCAAAGGGTTCTAAAATGGCTGCCAAATTTTGATTGTCGATATCACCAAGCAATGATGATACAATACCTTTGATTAGTATCAGCGCTAAACATCCTACATATCCGGCTATCATATTGCGCGAAAATGTTACCAATGAAAAAAAGATAGCTCCTATTAACAATGTATTAGGTACTATAAATAATACAAATGGTTGTAGGTAGTTAATAATATTAAATGGGCCTAATTTATCTACTTCTATGCCTGGAATAAAGCATGTAATAAGATGCCCCAATACACTACCTGAAATAACAAATAAAGCGACTAAAAACGCTGAAAAAAAACGGCCAAACAAATACCCTGATTTGCTAATCGGTTTTGTAAAAAACAACGGGTGCGTGTTATATTGGAAATCTTTATATACAGCTGGTGCAATAATGGTAATCAAAATAATTATACCAATAATATCGGTATTTAAACCATTTAAAATATCGGCTATTGCATTTGCTGAGTTAATGGTATTGTTGCTATCAGATATGGAGTTGCCTAATAAACCTGCCATTGCCGAAGTAATAAGCATTGATAGCGCTAAAAACACTATAAAGAAAATATAAGTTGATGGCTTTTTGAACCACTGCTTTAGCTCGAAAATAAAAATTTGTTTAAACATGTTAGATTTGAGTATTGAGATTTTAGATATGAGATTTGATGTTTAAAGTATTGATTTATGTAATTTCTCATATCTCAATACTCACATCTCATATCTTATTGAGTTATCGTTGCAAAATAAACATCTTCTAAATCTGCATGAACAGCATTAAAAGACGAATCAGGTTGTTCGTTATTAAACACATGAATTTGAATTTTACCTTCAACCACTTTTGTTGAAATAACTTTATACTGTGTTTTGTGCTCCGATAGTAATTCTTTATCAATAAGTTTGCTCCATATTTTACCATTCATGCTTTCTATTGTTTGAGCGGGTTTCCCCGAAAGCAGTATACGTCCTTGGTTCATAATCACCATGTTAGAACATAAGTTACGAACATCTTCTACAATATGAGTGGAGAGTATAACAATAATGTTTTCGCCAATTTCGCTTAATAAATTATGGAAACGATTGCGTTCCATTGGATCTAGTCCAGCGGTAGGTTCATCAACAATAACTAATTTTGGATTGCCTAATAAAGCTTGAGCAATTCCGAAACGTTGACGCATACCCCCCGAATAATCGCCAATGTTTCGTTTGCGAGCTTCATATAAATTGGTTTGATTAAGCAGCGCATCACAAATTTCTTTACGTTCCTTAGGATTTGAAATTCCTTTTAAAATAGCAAAGTGATCTAACATATCTTCAGCAGATACTTTAGGATAAAAGCCAAAATCTTGCGGAAGGTATCCCAATACCTTCCGTACTTCTTCTTTTTGTTTAATAACATCAATATCGCCCAACATAATTGTACCACTATCAGGTTCTTGAAGCGTGGCAATGGTACGCATTAATGATGATTTACCTGCCCCATTAGGACCAAGCAAACCAAACATCCCATTTTCAATTTCCATGGTAATATTGTCGAGTGCCTTCAGCCCATTTGAGTAGGTTTTTGTAATATTATTGATAATTAAAGTCATTGTTGAGTGTATATTATGTTTATTGTAAAACTAAAAAAAATACGTCATTAAACCCAACCTAAATTAAATTTTATATATATAGTCTGTTTAAATTTTGTGCGTAAAAAATATTATAAAGCTCACTCACTTTCTCGACAGGCTCGAAATGACTTCGCGCAAGGCTCTTTTCGAGTTTATCGAGTAATGAGCGTAGGGTTAACTGTAAATAATTTACACAAATTTAAACAGGTTCTTACTGTTATTATTCCTATTTTTAATTCTTAAAATTAAGACATGAAAAAAAATAATCCATATTCGCTTCTTGTTGTAATACTGATATTTCTTTCGTCTTCTTTGTTTTCGCAAGATATAAAAGTGCTTTTTACAAAATCAGTTGATAATAGTGTGTCTTCTATAACAAATGCAACAACAGCTGTTAATATTGAAGATACGATTTGTGCATATATTAATATGTCAACTACAACATTGGATATTGCCGTCTGGGACAATGGAAGTACAGCCATTGTTAATGCAATAAATAGCGCTTACAATAGAGGGGTTGTTGTTCGTTATATTTCTAGTACCAACAGTTTAAATTCAGCTCTCTCGGGTTTAAATGCTGGCGTACCTATTCTTAAACGTCAGTCAACCCTTACATCAAATGTAATGCACAATAAGTTTGTAATTATTGATAATGCTATTGTTTTGTCCGGTTCTATGAATTATGGCAATGGTAGTATGTTTGATGATTATAATAATTTTATTATTGTGCATAACACCAGTTTGGCACAAAATTATTTGATAGAATTTAACGAAATGTGGGGTGGTAATGGGGCACAACCCAATTTAAGCAATAGTAAATTTGGACCCGATAAATCAGATAACACAGTACATAGTTTTACTATAGGTGGTAGCACCGTTGAATCCTATTTTTCACCTACCGATGGCACAACAGCTCAGATTGTTAATGCAATTAACAATGCCAATTATACACTTGATTTTGCAACGTTTACTTTTACAAACAACGATTTAGGAGATGCTGTAATTGCCGCAAAAGATAGAGGTGTTATTGTGCGTGGTATTATTGAAAACGAAAATTATTTTGGTTCTGAGTTTTCAGGTTTAATTATTGCGGGTGTTAATGTGTTGTCTCATAGCAATGTGCCTTATGATTTTCATCATAAGTATTGTATTATTGATGCTAACTATCCTTCTTCTGACCCAACGGTTGTTGCGGGCTCTCACAACTGGAGCAATTCGGCCGAAGATGAGTATGACGAAAACACACTTATTATTCATGATTTAATCATTGCGAATCAATATTGGGAAGAGTTTTCACAACGTTTTTCTGAACTATCTCCTACAAGCATTATTAATGTTTTAGATACCAGTGATTATATTGTTTATCCAAATCCTGTAAACAATATATTGACATTCGATTCTCGTTCTGGTTTTAAAAATGCGAATTATAAGTTGCTAAATTATTGTGGCGAACTAATTGCCCAAGAAAATAACGTTACAGGAAAATCTTGTATTGTTGATATTGCAGAGCAGCCTCCGGGAATTTACTTTTTTATTGTTGATAATAATGAATGTGTAAAAAGGATAAAATTTATTAAACAATAATATTGATGTTTGAATCATCACTTTTCCTTAACTCAATGTTAAAAACTTATTTTAAGCATTTAAATAACGGATTAAAATTGTTTATTTTTGTGTTATGAAAAAAATACTTCCATATATAAAAAATAAATACCTGCTAACTGTAATTGGATTAGGGGTATGGATTATTTTTTTTGACAAGAATGATTTATCTACACAGCTTGAATTGCGTGATAAAGTGCGTCAACTCGAAAAAGAAAGAGATTATTTTGCCAATGAAATTGAGATAATAAATAATCAGGTTAAGGAGTTGACTACAAATCCTGAAGCTCTTGAGCGATTTGCTCGTGAGGAATACCTAATGAAGCGCGATAATGAGGATATTTTTGTTATTGTAGAACAAGTGAAAGCTCCTACTAGCAATACTAAATAGTTCATTCTGTTTTCATGTCAAAATCAATTTATAAAACAGAACGCAAGGAAAATTTTAAGTCCAAATTAATTAAATTGGGTTTTAATCTATTTCCTGCCTATCGTGGAACAGGTGCTTTTGTTACTTTTATTTCTGATGATTGGAAAGAAATTCATATTAAATTAGGATTAACTTGGCGTACACGTAACTATGTAGGTACTGTTTTCGGAGGAAGTACTTATGGTGCTTTAGATCCAATGTACATGATACAGCTTATCAATATTTTGGGAGCTGACTACGTAGTTTGGGATATGGCGGCAAATATAAAATTTATTAAACCCATAAAAAAGAAAGTATATGCACGTTTTCTTATAACTGATGAATTGATTGAAAGTATAAGACAAAAAATCAGTTTAGATAAAAAGTATGTAGTGAATTTACCCATATCTTTTCAGGATAAAGATGGTGTTGTTTATGCTGAAGTTGAAAAGGTTATTTATATTGCAGATAAGGAGTATTATAAAAATAAAAATAAGTAACATATTCTTATCTTCTTTTAATTATAACTATTTTTGCACTCAATTTTAATTAAACTCAAGTAACACATGATAAAAAAAATAATTTTCACTAAAACTAAGATTCTTTTCTTCTTTATATTGTTACTTACCACTTCCTGTAAAGTGGAACAAAATTCTATTTTTGGAGTTTGGAAACCTGTAACACTTATTTTACCTGAAAGTGTTAAAAACACAAAAAGTAAATCTGATGTTATATTTATGACCTTTGAGCAGAGTAAAGATATGTACTATCATTTTCATGCGGATAGTACTTTTTCATTAGAATCACCTAAGGATGCTGAAGGTTTTAAAGATGCAAAAGGTACCTTTACAATTAAAGGAAATGAAATAGCAATAAATATTTATAGCACAGTTTTAAGAAGCAATATTGTTAAATTAACTGAAAAGGAAATGCACGTTCAATCAACGGATAGTGTTACTATTATATATGAAAAAATAAAAGATTAACTTTTATTTTTGTTCGCCTCCACTATTCTCTTTAAAATCACTGTTTAGAATAAAATAGATAGGAAACGTCATTTGTACCCGCACTAGTTTATCATTCTTTTTGCCAGGATACCATTTTATAAGCTCTAAAATTCGTATTGCTTCTTGGTCGCAACCTCCGCCAACAGATTGCTCAATTCCAATGTTTGTAGGAAATCCATTAGGCTCAACAACAAAACGTAAGATTACTGTACCTTGTATATTTGCTAGTTGTGCTTGCCGTGGATACTCTAAATTATCTTTAATAAAATCTTGTAATGCACCAGCCCCTTTTTGATACATTGCAAACTGGTCAGGTTCCTTGTAAATAATTCCTGATGTGTCAATTATTTCATTTTCTACATAATTTATTTTTTTATAGCCTCTCTGTTTACAAATTTTAGGATATTTTTTAGCATCAAATTCAAATGTTGCACTCCAGTTGGTAGTTATGTATCTTCCATCTTTTATACTTGGTATCCATTGATAAAGTTTAAAAATTCGTAGGGCTTCATCATCAATTTTTTGTTCGCCTGAACTAATTATTTTCAGATTACTAACCGAGCTATCTTTATTAATACTAAAGTTGATTGTTGTTTTTCTAATTGTTTTATCTTCCAGTAATTGCTCGGGATATATTACTTCTTGTTCGAAAACTCTTTTAAATTCAGCTTTCCCACCAATGTTTGTTGGAGGTGTGTCTGCAAGTAATGCTGATTGGCTATGTCCAATGTTTGTAATAAATACAATATAAATTGTTAAAATAATAGTTTTTAAAAGATTCATTTTTGTTAATATTTACTTAATCAAGTGTGCCTTTTACAATTCTATAATTGTTATTCAAATCTTTTATCAATTCAACATTTTTAAAGCCTTTTTGCTCTAGTAATGATTTTGTTTGTGTGCCATATTGCTGATTGATTTCAAAATAAATTTTCCCACCTTTTTTTAAAACACTTAAAGCCAAGTCGCAGATGTGTTTATAAAATAATAATGGCTCGTAATCTTTTACAAACAAAGCTAGATGTGGCTCATATTCAGTAACGTTCTTATCCATTTTTTCTTTTTCTGAATCTGTAATGTAAGGAGGGTTGCTAACGATAATATCAAATTTAGTGCTGTTAATGCTATTTTTTTCAGGGATTGATAAAATGTTTAGTTCTTGAAAAGTAATATCAACACTATTTAATTGCGCATTTTTTTTTGCCACTTCCAAAGCTTCTTTTGATACATCTACAGCATATATATCAGAAAAAGGAATGTGTTTTTTCAGCGCAATAGCAATACAGCCACTACCGGTACCAATATCTAAAATTGTAATTCTATTTTCGGCATTACTAGTATTTTCTTTAATAATAATATCAACCAGCTCTTCCGTTTCGGGGCGTGGAATTAAAACATGTGCATTTACTCCTAGTTTTAATCCATAAAAATCAGCTTTCCCTAAAATATATTGTATGGGTTCATATTGCTTTAGTTTTTTTACAGCAAAATTAAATTTTAACAATTCTGATTCTGTAACAGTTTTGTCTTTATTTAATACAATTGAAGCCTTTTGCATCCCTAGATATGCTTCAAAACAGTATGCAATAAAGCTCTCAATTTCTCCTGATTCGTATAAAACAGCTAATTCGCTACGAAAGAAGCGTAATATGTCAGTAATTTTATTAGATGCAATTTTCATAGAATATAAAATTAAAAATATTATTCGATAATTACTGAATCTGTTAACTTTGCTCTTACAAATGGATGTACATAAAATATATATGCAACGCTGTTTGCAACTTGCCGAAAAAGGATTAGGTAGTGTTGCACCCAATCCAATGGTTGGTTCTGTAATAGTATTTAATCAAAATATTATAGGGGAGGGCTATCATCAGCTCTATGGTCAGGCACATGCAGAGGTCAATGCAATCAATTCGGTTGTAAATAAAGAACTTTTGAAACAAGCTACTTTATACGTCAATCTAGAGCCCTGTTCACATTTTGGTAAAACACCACCTTGTGCTGATTTAATTGTTAAGTATAAAATTCCACGAGTAGTAATTGGTACCGTTGATTACAATTCGGTTGTGAATGGTAAAGGTATTGAAAAGCTCATTAAATCAGGTGTTGATGTAGTGGTAGGTGTTTTGGAAGACGAGTGCAGAGTTTTGAATAAACGTTTTTTTACATTTCATCAAAAAAAACGTCCCTATATTATTCTAAAATGGGCACAAACAGCCGATGGATTTATTGATAATAAAAGAGTTGATAATAGTCAGGCTCCATTGCAAATATCGGGTACCAAATCTAAAAAAATAGTACATCAATGGCGTAGTCAGGAACAAGCCATAATGGTAGGCACTAATACAGCTTTATTAGATAATCCTAAATTAACTGTACGTGAGCATATTGGAAACAATCCTTTAAGAGTATGTGTGGATAGAAATGGAGTTATTCCGGAAAATTACCATTTGATGGATGAATCAGTACCCACACTTATTTTTACATCATTGAATAAAAGCTCAAGAAATACTCTAGAATTTATTCAAATCAATTTTGAAAAAAATGTGATTGCTCAAATTTTAAAAGAGCTGTATAATCGAAATATTCAATCCCTTATTGTTGAAGGGGGAGAGCAACTATTAACATCTTTTATTGCTAAAAAAATATGGGACGAAGCAAGGGTGTTCGTTTCTTCAAAAATAATAGAAAACGGTGTAAAAGCCCCTATTATTGATAAAACTCCAATTGCGGAACAAATTTATTTTGAAGACAAATTACTATCGTTTATAAACTAACTAACAGCGTTTATAGATTTTATGCTTAAAAAGTGAAAATATTCCATAATTTTAACACTTATACACAAAACACACAACTAATTATGATAAACAGAATTATAGCTTTTCTACTTCTTGTAGCCCTTTCTTTTTCAATGAAAGCTGATGAAGGTATGTGGTTGCCCTTATTGTTAAAGCAATTGAACGAATCCGATATGCAAAAAAATGGCTTGCGTCTTTCTGCTGACGATATATACAATATAAATAAATCAAGTTTAAAAGATGCTATTGTTCATTTTAATGGTGGTTGTACTGCCGAAATTATTTCTGATAAAGGTTTGTTGTTAACCAATCACCATTGTGGTTACGCCATGATTCAGTCGCACAGTACCGTTCAAAACGATTTATTAACCAATGGATTTTGGGCGATGAATCAATCGGAGGAGTTGCCAAACCCTGGTATTACCGCTACAATAATCGTGCGTATGGAAGATGTTACAGCTAAAGTACTAAAGAATGTTGCTGATGATTTAACAACTGCTGAGCGCGAAAAAAGAATTGCCGAAGCAATTCCTGCAATACAAAAAGACGCTGTTAAAGGCACGCATTACGATGCTTACATTCGCCCATTTTATTACGGAAACGAATATTATATGTTTGTTGTAGAAACCTTTACCGATGTACGTATGGTTGGTGCGCCTCCTTCCTCAATAGGCAAGTTTGGAGGCGATACCGATAATTGGATGTGGCCTCGTCACACAGGCGATTTTTCAATTTTTAGAATCTACGCCAATAAAGATAATAAACCGGCTCCTTACTCAGCTGATAACGTGCCTTATAAACCTAAACATCATTTGCCTATTTCTATGAAAGATGTCGAGCAAGGCGATTTTACAATGGTTTATGGTTTCCCTGGGCGTACAAGTGAGTATTTGAGTTCGTATGCAGTTGATATGATAATGAATGAATCCGATCCTGATAAAGTAAAAATTCGTGAAACAAAACTTGCAATAATGGATGCTGATATGCGCATGAGCGATTCGGTGCGTATTCAGTACGCCTCTAAATATGCTTCATTGGCTAACTATTATAAAAAATGGATTGGCGAAATAAATGGTTTAAAAAAATTAGATGCCATCAATAAGAAAAAAACTTTTGAAGAAAAATTCTCAAGCCAAATAAATGCTGATAAGAATGCAAAAGCTAAATATGGTAAACTATTAGTCGACCTTGAAAATGCATATAAAAAAATGCGTCCATTAAATAAACAACGCGATTATTTTATGGAATCTATTTTAGGTATTGAGGGCGTGTTTTATGCTTATACCTATCGTGGTCTTATTGATTCTTTGGATAAAGGTAAAAAAGTGGAAGACTTACAGAAAGATATTAATAATTACATGAATGCAAGAAAATCTTTTTTTAAAGATTATAATCTAAAAACCGATCAGAAAGTTTGTGCGGCTTTATTAAAGCTGTATTATCAAAATATTGATAAAGCACAACAACCTGAAATATTTAGAGAAATTGAAAAAAAATACAAGGATACTCCAACTGCTAATAAATTTGAACAATACGTAGCGGATGTATATAAAAAATCAATATTTACTTCCGAAGCAGAAATAACAAAAGTATTAATGAATGTGGGCAAAGGATATAAAAAATTAAAAAACGATCCTTTGTATCAATTAATGAAGAGCTGTTATACCAAGTTCGAAAAAGATGTTAAAAATCAATACACACAATTGGATGCGGATATAAATACGTTAAATCGTGTTTACATGAAAGCAATGAGAGAAATTGTTACCGATAAAAAATATTATCCTGATGCAAACTCAACGCTACGTGTTGCTTACGGAAAAGTGAATGGATATTATCCTAAAGATGCAGTTTTTTATAACTATTATACCACCCTTGATGGATTGATGGAAAAAGAAAATCCATTAGTTGATGAGTTTGTGGTTTCGCCTAAATTGAAAGAATTATATAACAAAAAAGATTATGGTCAGTATGCCGATAAAAATAACGAATTGCGTATAGCCTTTTGTGCGAGTAACCATACTACTGGAGGTAATTCGGGGAGTCCTGTTTTAAATGCTGACGGACATTTAATTGGTACAAATTTCGATAGAAACTGGGAAGGCACCATGAGTGATATTATGTATAACCCTGATCAAGTGCGTAACATAGTCTTGGATATACACTATACCTTATTTGTTGTTGATAAATATGCGGGGGCAGGTTATTTATTAAACGAAATGACAATTATTAAGTAACTTAGGTTATCCTTAAAAAATACAAGTATATAATTTTTAGTTTTTAATATAGAGTTTTAAAGCCTTAATAGTTTTTTTATGCAAAAATAAACTTATGAAACGGTGCGTGAGGCCTGAACAAACGCGATGCCGTGTAGCTTGTGTGGTAGGAATCGTTTGTTCTTGATTTTTTCGTCCTTTTTTATCAAGAAAAAAGGACAAGAAGACGAAAGAAAACGATTTTTTTATCGCAATAGAATGACTTTAAAATACCATATCGGAATTTTTGGGTAATATCAGTAAATAACCAGTTTATATAAAACGATGCAATCACCTGAAACCAATTTCTTAAACATACAAGCAGAGGTAATCACCATTGGCGATGAAATATTGATTGGTCAAATTGTAGATACAAACTCCGCTTATATTGGAACATTGCTTAATCTCAATGGAATTAGCATAAAGCAAATTACTTCTGTTTCTGACAATCGCCAACATATTATCAATGCATTAAATGAAGCTCAAACTCGGGCTGATATTATTTTGATTACAGGCGGTTTAGGCCCTACAAAAGACGATATAACTAAAAAAACGTTGTGCGAATATTTCAACACCGCTATGCGTTTTGATGAAGAAGTTTATCAAGATGTGGTTGCTATTTTTAAATCGTATAATAAAGAAGTAACACCTTTAAACCGTTTGCAAGCCGAAGTTCCTGAAATATGCACTACTATTAGAAATTTTAATGGTACTGCACCTGGTATGTGGTTTGAACACAATAATAAAATAATAGTGTCAATGCCCGGTGTCCCTTATGAAATGAAAGCAATGATGCAAAATCAAATTGTGCCAATGCTCAAACAAAAATTTCAATTACCTGCAATTGTTCACAAAACTGTTTTAACACAAGGCATTGGCGAATCATACCTTTCAGAAATAATTACTGATTGGGAAGATAGTCTCGCAACTCATAATATTAAATTAGCCTACTTGCCTTCACCCGGTATGGTAAAATTGCGACTCACTACTAAAGGTGATTCGGCAGAAAAATTAAATCAAATTGTAGATCAAAAAATTGAAGAATTAAAACCAATTATTGCTGAATACATATATGGATATGAAGTGTTTGGAGTTCCTACCGAAACCTTAGAGCAAATTATAGGCAAATTATTAAAGCAAAGTAAACAAACCATTGCTACTGCCGAAAGTTGTACAGGTGGTTATATTGCTCATTTAATTACTAAAGTTCCCGGAAGTTCTCTGTACTACCAAGGTTCAGTCATTTCATATTCGTACGAAATAAAACAAAATGAACTAGGAGTACCTGCCGATGTGCTCGAAAAACAAGGCGCAGTGAGCCAACCCGTGGTTGAGCAAATGGCAAAAGCTATTCGTGAAAAATATAAAACTGATTTTTCAATAGCTGCCTCAGGTATTGCTGGACCTGATGGAGGTACTGCAGACAAACCTGTTGGTACTGTTTGGGTTGCTATTGCTACTCCCGAAAAAATTATATCCGAAAAATTTTTGTTTGGCACCAATCGCGAACGTAATATTCAAAAAACAGCAAATGCAGCATTAAATATGCTCCGAAAAGAGTTGGAAAAATTATCAATACAATAAAAAATGAAACGAATCATTTTTTTCTTCATCTTTATTGCACACACAGCTTTTTCTCAAAGCAACTATAAACTTATTGCTTCATTGCCCCTTGTTCCTGATTTTCTCACTACCGATAAGCAAGGTAATATATACATTGTTAAAGCAAACGAACTTAGTAAATACAATAAAGCGGGAAAACTTACTTATAAGTACAGCAATAAAAATTTAGGAAACATTGATTATGTTGATGCTTCCAATATGTTACGTTTATTGGTGTTTTATCAAAATTTTGCTCAAGTACTTTTTTTAGACAATACACTTACGCAACAAGGTGAGCCCTTAAGCCTTGATAAAATTGGTTTTGTGCAAACACAATTAGTTGCTTCTTCCTACAACAATGGCATGTGGCTCTATGAACAGCAAAATATGCAGTTGGTTCGTTTGGATAATATGTTATTCAAAACACAGGAAACCGGTAATTTAAGTCGTTTATTAAACAGTGATATTACGCCTACTCGTCTGTTGGAGTATGATAATATGGTTTATTTATATAACCCATCTTCAGGCATATTGATGTTTGATATTTATGGTACCTACTATAAAACAATCCCTGCACCAAATATTAATTCATTTCAACCTCTTGGCGATAAGGTGTATTATTTAAAAGAAAGTACAATAAAGTCATACAATTACAAAACATTGGAAGAACAAAGTTTTGAAATCCCTCCAGTGGTGATTAAAAAATTCAGAATAGAAATGGATGTTCTCATCATTCAAACTTCGGATGCTGTAAATATCTATACAGAGGATTAATTTTTTTAATTTTTAGTACCTGTCTAATTTTTATTCGATTTATTTACAAGTACCCTTGCACTCATTTCTTTCCTCCTAAGTCGGAGTGAAAAAGACCTTGTGCGCTGTCATCCGAGCGAGTCGAGAAAGTGGGATAGCGTTATAACATATTTTATGAATAAAATTTAAGTGGTTTCCTGCTGGATAAGAATTCTTTTTATCAAAAAACTTATTCACAATTTTCACTTTTTATTACAAAAGCATGCTAGTTTTTGTATTTTCGTTATCTCTTTTTTAAGAAGTTGTTTTTAGTTACAAATTATAGCTGTTTCAGTTCGAGCTTAGCCAAGAACAAATTGCTAGAAAAAGAGCTTTAAACACTTATTTAAGGAAAATAAAATTCATTGATTCTAAAAGATTCATTCGATTATAAAAACAACTCATTAACGTATATGCACATAGCAATCGCAGGTAACATTGGTTCTGGTAAAACAACCCTTACCACACTTTTATCAAAACACTACAAGTGGCAATCACATTTCGAAGATGCGGATGATAACCCTTATTTGAATGATTTTTATGAAGATATGCAACGTTGGTCGTTCAACCTTCAAGTGTATTTTTTGAACAGCCGTTTCGGGCAAGTACAACAAATTCGTAAAAGCGGAAAAACCGTTATTCAGGATAGAACCATTTATGAGGATGCTTACATTTTTGCACCCAATTTGCATGCAATGGGCTTGATGACTACGCGTGATTTTGAAAATTATTTTGCATTGTTCAAATTGATGGAATCGTTTATTACACCTCCTGATTTGCTCATTTATCTAAGAGCATCGGTGCCTACACTTGTAAATCAAATTCAAAAACGTGGTCGCGATTATGAAAATGCAATTCGTTTAGATTATTTAAAACGATTGAATGAACGCTACGAAGCGTTTATTACATCGTATGAGCAAGAACATGCTGGTGCAAAATTATTAATTATTGATGTTGATAATCTTAATTTCCTTGAAAAACAAGAAGATTTAGGAATAATCATCAATAAAATTGATGCGGAAATAAATGGTTTGTTTTAAGATGATTTCAATCCGTGTCAGTTCGAGCTTGTCGAGAACAAACGGTTCACTAATCATTTTTTAAAACTAAAAACTAAAAATTCAAAACTAAAAACTGAAATTTCAAAATGGCACTAGAAGAAAAAATAAATGCAGATATTAAAGCAGCAATGCTTGCAAAAGAAGCTACAAAATTAGAAGCCCTTCGTGCAATGAAATCTGCAATTTTATTGTTGAAAACATCACCAGAGGGATACACTGATGAATCGGAAACAAAAGCACTCCAAAAAATGGTGAAGCAACGTAAAGAAACTGCTGATATTTATAAAACCCAAAACCGTGCTGATTTAGCTGAAACAGAGTTGTTTCAAGCAGGTATCATCGAGTCGTATTTACCAAAACAAATGTCGGAAGACGAAATTAAAGCAGAAGTTGCAAAAATTATAGCATCTGTTGGTGCTACATCTCCAGCCGATATGGGAAAAGTAATGGGTGTTGCAACCAAACAACTTGCTGGTAAAGCGGATGGTAAAATTGTATCAACATTCGTAAAAGAATTGTTGAGTAAATAAGAAGGTAAATAATACGTTTTAAATAACGGCTGTTACAATGAATAATTTTGTAACAGCTGTTTTTATTTTATCATTTTTTACAGCGTTGTTTTGAAATATATTCGTTACAAAAATGTATTTATGAAGCCGAGCGTAGGGAATGAAAAAACGCGATGCCGTGTTGCTTGTGCGCTAGGAATCGTTTTTTCTTGAATTTTTGTTTCTTTTTGTTCAAGCAAAAAGAAAAGATGATTTTAAAGAACTAAAAATAAATAACAAATACAATGCTCTGAAAATCAGCGTTAACAGAGTTTAATAAAATAATTCAATGTCCCAAAACTCAACAGAATTAAAACGTTCACTCGGTTTACTGGATGCAACTATGATTGTTGCAGGCTCAATGATTGGCTCTGGAATTTTTATTGTTAGCGCTGCAATGTCACGTGCTGTGGGTTCGGCTGGCTATTTGCTGTTATTGTGGGTTATTACAGGTGTTATTACTGTAATGGCTGCATTGAGCTACGGAGAGCTTGCAGGTATGATGCCCAAAGCGGGTGGGCAGTTTGTATATATTCAAAGAGCTTTCGGAAATTTGGTTGCTTTTTTATACGGATGGACTGTATTTACTGTTATACAGTCGGGCGTAATTGCTGCTGTAGCTGTCGCTTTTACAAATTATACAGCTATTTTTTTTCCTGAGTTAAATAGGGAAATACTTTCTGTATATAATGGTGCTTTTATTATAACATGGAAACAAATTTTAGCTATTATAAGTATATTATTTCTTACATATAGCAATACACGAGGCATCCAAAACGGAAGAAGGATACAGGTTATTTTTACTTCAACAAAACTATTGGCACTTTTTTCGCTCATTGTTGTTGGTGTTGCAATGGCTTTTAAAACAGATACCTTAGCACAAAATTTTAATAATGCTTGGGATGCCGCCACTACAACCGTAAACCCTGATGGCACAATTAGTATTCAGCATTTAGCCGGTTTTGCTTTGCTAGGTGCAATGGGGTCAACAATTATTAACTCTTTATTTTCTGCCGATGCATGGAACAATGTAACATTTATTGCTGGTGAAATAAAAGACCCTAAAAAAAACATACCTCGTAGTCTTTTTTTAGGAACATTTGTTGTTACGCTTTTATACGTGCTTGCTAATATTGCTTATCTTGCTTTATTGCCACTAAAAGGAAATCCTGTTGCAACCGATGCTTTTTCACAAGGTATTCAGTTTGCTACCAACGACAGAGTAGCAGGTAG
>JBASCV010000331.1:0-12218 GCA_049651825.1 Bacteroidia bacterium | reverse complement strand
TATTGATTTATTCACATATTAACACATATAAACAAAAGAAAAAAGTAGCAAAAAAGAAAATCTGCAATAATAATTACAATCTTTCAAAGAACATTTTGCAAATCTAAAGGACAAGCTCAATATGACCGCGCACAGTCAGTCTGAGCCTGTCGAAGACTGTGGGAAGGCTTTTGCTTATTTATTCCCTAAACTAAATGACATTGTGGTGGTGGCTTTTTAATCCCTATTATTTTTTGCAATAATGCGTGTTCTATGCTTTGAGCCCCATTTGTGAAGTTCTTCAATAAGTGGCTTCAATGTTTTACCGTATGCTGTTATTTCATATTCTATGGATACAGGAGAGGTATCGTACACGTGCCGAGTAGCTAGTTCATTCACTTCAAGTTCTTTTAATTCTTTTGATAACATTTTAGGTGTTAATCCTGGAATTTCGCGTTGAATTTGTTTGAAGCGTTTTTTCCCAAATAATAAGGACAGAATAATTTGCAATTTCCATTTGCCACTCAATATATCTAAAGCGTCTTTTACTGGCAAAAGCTTTTTGCTACATTCCCCTGTTGATAAATGCTCCGGACATTTACGTTTATCATTTTCTGTTGTTTCCATTAATTTTGAATTAGTAATGCAAATATAGCACCTGATTTGCTTTCTTTTTCATAGCGGTTTCCTAAAGTATAGCAATATCCTTTGGGAAAGTAGTACCAAATGGATACTTAATTGCCATAGTTTTGGTGTCTAATCTAAAAACTAAAATTTATGTCAACAAAAACAACACGTATCATTTCCATTGTTTTAATGGTTCTTCCGTCTTTAATGCTAATTATGAGTGGCATTATGAAATTAACGCACGCAGAGCCTGTAGTAACAGGTTTAACTAAAGCTGGCTTAGGCTCTCTTATTATTTTTATAGGTATACTTGAGTTGCTATCTGTAGCTTTATTTTTGTATCCTAAAACCTATAAAATTGGTTTTTTGCTTTTAACTGGTTATTTGGGAGGTGCATTTTGTATTGAATTAGCAGGCGCCCAACCACCAACAGCTGCAGTTATTTTAGCTGTAATTTGGGTTGCTGTTTTTCTGAAAAACAAATCAATGTTTTTAAATTCAGATAGTCAATAATTGATAGTTTAAAATGTTTGTTAGTTAAAAGGCGCTTATAGAGCGCCTTTTGCTTTATTATCATAATCAATATGTGTATAGTTTAATTAAAAAATGAATAAATCGTAATCTGAAATAGCCATGCACCAAACGTTCTCAAACACTGATGAACATAGCATGGTGTATTCCATATGACAACTAAAAAACAAATTATCTACATATGAATATAGGGTTAATTAGAATAAAAGTAATTTCTGTTTAAAATTACTTATGTAACAAATGTAACCGTTAATTGATTTTTGATGTGCCACCTTTGTACCGTACAAAAAAATCACAAAATGGAAATAATAGGTTACATATCGTCAATATTAATAGGTATTTCGCTCGGCTTAATCGGCAGTGGTGGTAGTATATTAACCGTGCCTGTATTGGTTTATCTTTTTTCGGTAGATGCTGTTGCTGCTACCGCATATTCGTTATTTATTGTTGGGTTTACAAGTGCAGTAGGCTCTGTTGGTTATTTTAAAAAAGGCTTGGTGAATATAAAAACTGCATTGGTATTTGGGGCGCCATCAATTGTTGCAGTTTTTTTTACTAGAGCCTACATTGTACCTGCTATTCCTAAAGAAGTACTAACGATAGGCACATTTGTGATAACAAAAAGTATTTTGATGATGCTATTGTTTGCTGTATTAATGGTACTTGCATCATTTAGCATGATTAAAAAAGATAAAAAGAAAGTCGCTGAAAACCTTGGTCCTCAAAAATTTAATTATCCTGTAATACTATTAGAAGGAGCTATTGTAGGCATGGTAACAGGTTTGGTTGGTGCAGGTGGTGGATTTCTCATCATACCCGCATTGGTTCTTTTATCAAAATTGCCTATGAAAGAAGCTGTAGGCACTTCATTGGTAATTATAGCTGCCAAATCGTTAATCGGATTTTTTGGTGAAAGCTCCGAAACACTTATTGATTGGACATTATTATCACTCGTATCTCTATTTGCTACCATTGGAATTTTTATTGGAATTTATTTGTCTAAAAAAATAGACGGTGCTAAGCTAAAACCCATTTTTGGTTGGTTTGTTTTAGTGATGGGCATTTACATTATACTTAAAGAAACACTCTTTAAATAGCAAGTGTAACAATAGTTACACGACTTTTTAAGTGTAACCATTGTTACCAAAAATAAAAATAGTACTCAATACCTTTGTATCATAAATAATAATAAAACTAAAATCTAAATAAAATGAAAGTAGAACAAATTTATACAGGATGTTTAGCTCAAGGAGCATATTACATTGAAAGCAATGGCGAAGCCGCAATAATAGACCCATTGCGCGAAGTAACCCCATATATTGAAATGGCAAACACAAGGGGGGCAAAAATTAAATACATTTTAGAAACTCATTTTCATGCCGATTTTGTTTCGGGGCATTTAGATTTGAGTAAAAAAACAGGAGCCGCAATTGTTTACGGCCCAACAGCAAAACCCGAGTTTGACTTTATTGCAGCTACCGATGGTCAAAAGTTACAACTAGGTAACGTAACCATTGAAATACTTCATACTCCTGGGCATACAATGGAAAGTACCTGTTATTTATTGCGTGATGAAAGCGGAAAAGCTCATTCACTTTTTAGTGGCGATACCTTGTTTTTAGGTGATGTTGGCCGTCCGGACTTAGCTCAAAAAGCGGCATCAATGACTCAGGAAGAGTTAGCTGGTTTACTCTATGATTCATTAAACAATAAGATTATGCCTTTGGCAGATGATGTAATTGTATATCCTGCCCATGGTGCTGGAAGCGCTTGTGGTAAAAACATGATGAAAGAAACCGTTGATACTTTGGGAAATCAAAAGAGAGTAAACTATGCTTTGAATCAACCCAATAAAGAGGCTTTTGTTAAGGCCGTTACCGATGGCTTAACGCCTCCTCCAGGTTATTTTGGAATGAATGTGGCAATGAATAAAAAAGGAATTGAAAGTTTTGATGCTGTATTTGAAAAAGGCATGAAAGCATTAACTCCTGATACCTTGGAACAATTAGTAGATACAGCAGATGCTATGGTGTTAGATGTAAGAAATGCTGAAAATTTTCATAAAGGATTTATTCCCCGCTCTATCAATATTGGTCTTCATGGTGATTTTGCTCCATGGGTAGGAGCTTTAATTGTGGATGTAAAGCAGCCTTTAATTTTAGTTACTGAAAAAGGCGAAGAGCAAGAAAGCATTACTCGATTGGCACGGGTAGGTTTTGATAATGTATTGGGCTATTTGGAGGGAGGTATTGATGCTTGGCAAAAAGCAGGTAAAGAAGTGGATACAATTAATCGAATTACAGCAAACGAATTTAAAAATGAACTTGTTGTAGGTAAAACAACTGTTTTAGATGTAAGAAGAGAGTCTGAATATGCAGCAGAACATGTAGAAGAAGCTTTTAGCAGGCCATTAGCAAATATTAACGATTGGTTTAAAACAATAGATGACAAAACACCATTTTATATACACTGTGCTGGTGGATATAGAAGTATGATTGCTGCTAGCATTTTAAAAGCAAGAGGTATTCATAATTTTAAAGAAGTTGCTGGAGGTTATAAAGCCATTGCCGAAGCGGGTGTTCCTAAAACTGATTTTGTATGCCAAAGCAAACTTGCAATTAGTTAATTCGATGGAATTAAAATCAGTTTATTAATATATACTAAGAGTCAGTTTTAATTTTATTTTAATCACTCATATAAAGCAACACAAATTATAATCATAGAACCCCATCGCACATATTTCGACAGGCTCAATATGACCAGTGCGCGGTCAGTCTGAGCTTGTCGAAGATAGTGGGAGGGTTATAAAAAATTGTTTTAACAAAATTTAATCAGTTGCTAAATGAAAACAATAATTAGAATGTTTGTTGCCATGCTTATTGCAACAACATTCGCCCAATGTAATACAAACTTAAAAAACGAAAACACTATGAATACGCAAGAAAATAAAACAAAAGCAAACATTAAACAAATAATAGTTGATGTAAGAACTCCTGATGAGTGGCAAATGGATGGTCATGCAGAATGTTCAGTAAATTATCCGCTTGATCAGTTTGAAACCAAAATTGAAGAGTTAAAAAAATACGATAAAGTTATTATTGTTTGTCGCAGTGGCAATAGAGCTGGAATTGCGAAACAACAGCTTGTTAGTGCTGGTTATACAAAAGAGGTGGAGAATTTAGGCCCTTGGCAAAATGTATCGTGTGCTAACTAATTAAAGAGAAAAGCCCGTTTAAATTTTATTTGATAAAATACAGTATTACAATTTTGAAGCCCTCGCACAGTCTTCGACAAGCTCAGACTGACAACGCACACACTCGTATTATGCTTGTTGAATACTGTAGGATGGGTTTGGGAAATTGTTTGAACAAAATTTATACAGTTTTTAAAATTTTAAAAGAAGATGCAAACATTAAAAATCCTCATTCCTACCGATTTTTCGGTACAAGCAGAATATGCTTATTTGATGCTCAAAAAAATTGAAGAGAAAATTCCTATTGAAGTTCATTTTCTTCATGTGATGAATGTGCCCGATACCGTTTCAATTGATAACAATGGCAATATTCAAACCTGTGGAGAAATAGATGTAAACCACCTTGTTGCTCAAAAAGAAATCGTTGATAGAAAGCTAAATAATTTAAAAAATATTTATGGAGCTCACATTCAAACGCATTTGGTCTTAGGTAAAATTACCGATTCTATTATTCGCTTTACAGAAACAAAAAAGTTTGATTTGATAATAATGGGAAGAAAAGGAGCATGGGGCTTAAAAGAAAAGCTTTCAGGCTCCGAAACTCAAATCATTGCCCGCAAGTCGCAAACTCCTTTGCTTTCATTGATGTGCGACCGTTCTGATTTATCGATTAAAAATATTTTATTGGTACATGACTTTAAAACCAATTCAACAGAGGATTTAAGTTTATTGAAGAAGTTTATTGTTTCTTTTGACGCACAAGTACACATGTTGCAAATTGTTTCAAACATTAATCAATCCGAGAAAGATGCGCTATTGAATATGATGGATAATTACGCTCAAAAAAACGGAATTAATAATTATCAAAAACATTTATTAAACGATAGTGATGTTGAAAATGGTGTAGTTCATTTTAATCAAAATCACGATGTTGATATTGTTTGTATTGGAACACATGGT
Organism: Bacteroidia bacterium; assembly: GCA_049651825.1. Lineage (GTDB taxonomy): Bacteria > Bacteroidota > Bacteroidia > 2-12-FULL-35-15 > 2-12-FULL-35-15 > 2-12-FULL-35-15. The sequence continues at coordinate 6,928 of JBASCV010000331.1, read as the reverse complement.
AAAGGAGGGTTGTTTCACGTAAGCGCCACCGAAAAATTAATCAATCATTTGTATAAACCCATTATTTCGTTTCACTTAAAAAGTTAATAAAACGTATGCTGAATACTATATATCAAACATGGCCATGGTGGCTATCTGGAGGCCTAATTGCTTTCATTATGTTTCTGCTTTTATTTTTTGGTCAATCTTTCGGATTTTCATCAAATCTCCGAACCATATGTGCTGCTTCGGGTTGTGGTAAATCTGTTCCTTTTTTTAATTTTAATTGGCGTAGTCAACTGTGGAACATTGTTTTCCTTATTGGTTCAATATTAGGGGGATACATTGCTCATGCGTTTCTTTCTAATGACGAACCCATAAAAATTGCAAGCACCACAATTCAAGATTTAAAACAGTTAGGCTTTGCCGAACCAACATCCTTTCAACCACCTGAATTGTTTAGCATTGAATCTGTACTTACATTAAAAGGTTTTTTAATATTAGCAATAGGTGGTTTGTTGGTAGGCTTTGGCTCTCGTTATGCTGGAGGTTGTACTTCGGGTCATGCAATAAGTGGTTTGGCCAATTTACAATTTCCTTCATTACTGGCTGTAATAGGCTTTTTTATTGGTGGTTTAATAATGACATTTTTAATTTTTCCTATACTATTTTAACTATGAAGTTTATAAAATTTTTATTAGCAGGTACTTTATTTGGCATTGTTATGGCGAAGTCCGAGGCCATGTCGTGGTACCGTATTCAAGAGATGTTTCGTTTTCAGAGCTTCCATATGTATGGTATTATTGGTGTTGCCGTTATACTTGGTGTAATTGGTGTTGCTCTGATAAAAAAGTTTAACATTCGCGATTTTAGTGGCAATCCAATTGCTTTCCACTCCAAAGAAAAATCAACCAAGCGCTATTTAATAGGCGGTACTATTTTTGGTTTAGGCTGGGCACTTAGTGGTGCATGTCCGGGCCCTATGGTAGTTAATATTGGTTATGGCTTTTTTACGATGGCAATAGTTTTCTTATTTGCCATTATTGGCACCTACCTGTACGGATATTTTAAAGATAAATTACCTCATTAAAATTAAATGCCATGGAAAAGGAATATGACAAAAAAATAATCAATATAATAACTTCTTTAACAACTCTAATTATATTTTTATTGGCATTAGTCATGACAATGGGCATTCTATTATATAATTATATGCCTAAGTATGTGCCTTCAAAAGATTTAGCAGTTGAAACCATTAGTTATACAGCTACATCTGAGAATAAAGATATTGATACTGTAAACTATTGGCAAGCGCCCGAAATCTCTACTCTAGAAGGAGATGTTAATAAAGAATTAGTTTTATATGGTAAAGAAATTATAACTCACACATCTCACTTTTATGGCAAAAATGGTAAAATATCAAAATCGGCAACTAATGGGATGAATTGCCAAAATTGCCATTTAGATGCGGGTACTAAAGTTTTTGGTAATAATTATTCCGCAGTAGCATCCACATATCCTAAATTTAGAGCGCGTTCAGGATCTATGGAAAATATTTACAAAAGAGTAAACGATTGTTTTGAACGCAGTTTAAATGGTAAGGCTATTGATACAACATCTAAAGAAATGCAAGGCATCGTAGCCTATATAAACTGGCTAGGTAAAGATGTTTCGAAAGGCACTGTTCCTGAAGGTGCAGGACTTAAAAAAATGGCTTTTTTAGATAGGCCGGCAAGTCCAGAAAAAGGAAAAAATATTTATTCCCAAAAATGTGTTACTTGTCATCAGGCTGATGGCTTAGGGAAAATGAATGAAGAGCAAACGGCATTCATTTATCCTCCATTATGGGGCGACCATAGTTATAATGATGGCGCAGGATTATTTCGCATGTCCAATTTTGCCAAATACATAAAATACAATATGCCTTTAGGAGCTAGTTACAACAATCCGCTATTAACTGATGAAGAAGCGTGGGATATTGCTGCATTTGTAAACTCTCAACCAAGACCAAAGAAAGACATTAAAAAAGATTGGCCTAAAATAGAAGAGAAACCTTTTGATCACCCATTTGGTCCCTATAAAGATGGCTTTTCGGAAGAACAACACAAATATGGACCTTTTCAACCTATTAAAGACAAAATAGCATCCTTAAAAACAAATAAAAATGTTTAAATATACAATTGTAATTGGTCTTTTTCTATCATCAATAATATCATTCGGTCAAGACCAGAACGACCATCACATTGCCCTAAAACCAAAAGTAAAAGACTCATTGTGTTTAAAGGATTGTTTGTTAAAAGCACATTGGGAGGCGCATACAAGAACCTTTGCTATGTCTACTATTAACCAAGGCGAATTGAAAGACGATTATGCAATTGCATCAGGTGCAGGAATTGGTGTACTCACAAAATCCTTGTATGGCTTTCAATTAGGGGTAAGTGGCTTTTTTGTATACAATTTATTTTCGAGTGATATTCATAAATTAGATTCCTTAACGATGCTCAGCAATAGGTATGAGGTAGGTTTGTTTGATATTGAGAACCTTACAAATAAAAATGATTTGGACCGATTAGAGGAATTATACCTAAAATATAATTTTTCAAAAAGTACAATTACTGTTGGTAAAATTAATTTGAACACGCCTTTTTTTAATCCACAAGATGGCCGGATGCGCCCTACTATTGAAGAAGGTGTTTGGATGAGCATTAAAGAATCAAAAAAAATAGGCTTCAATGGTGGTTTTATTTGGGACGTTTCGCCTCGTTCAACAGTGCGTTGGTATTCTCTGTCCAATTCTATGGGCGTTTATCCTATGGGCGTAAATACTGATGGAACAAAAGCGAATTACAACGAACATATTGAAGGTTGTAGTGGTATGGCAATTGGAAATATTTATCTTAACCCTACTAAACATTTTAAAATTAATGTGTGGAATGCTTTTCTCGATAATGTAATGAATACAGCCCTTATTGAACTAAATATCGAACAAACAAAAGAGAATATTAAGTGGTATCAAAGTGCAATGTTTGTCCATCAAGATGCGATCAACAATGGAGGAAATAGTAATCAGGCGAAAACCTATATCAGCAAAGGCGCACAGTCAAATGTAATTAGCACTCAAGTAGGTGTAAAAAACAAAAAAATAAATACAAGCATAAACTATACGCATATAACTGGCGATGGTAGATATTTAATGCCACGCGAGTGGGGAAGAGAGGTGTTTTACACTTTCTTACCCAGAGAACGAAACGAAGGTTTGGGCAATGTGCATGCTTTTATGACAAAAACTACTTTTACATCATTGAATAATCAGTTTAAAACATCTTTAGGCTATGGATATTATAAGCTACCCGATGTGAAAAATTACCGATTAAATAAGTACGGCTTACCATCCTATCATCAACTTAATTATGAGGCGGCTTATACATTCGATAAATTTTTAAAAGGCCTAGAAATACGTTGTTTAATTGCCTATAAAATAAAAAGCGGAGAAACGTATGATAATTTAAAATACGTATATAACAAAGTAAACATGTTAAATGTTAACTTTATACTCGATTTTAAAATATAAATGCTCCAAATTCATGACCGACTTAAAAGTAAAATTAGCTTCCATTTTTGAATCTAAATTAATTGCCGAAATAATTAAAGAAGGTGAAGTTTTATCATTTAAAGAAGGCGACATCATTATGGATTACGGAAAGCCAGTGCGCTTTATGCCGTTGATTTTAAGTGGAACCATTCGCGTAATGCGCAAGGATGAAGAAGAGCGAGAAATAATTTTATACTATTTAAGTAATAACGAAAGTTGCGCAATGGCATATGCCTGTTGTATGGAAGCCAAAAAAAGCGAAGTGCGTGCAATTGCCGAAGATAATGTAGAACTCATTAAAATACCACACAATAAACTTGACGAATGGTTGATTAAATACCCAAGCTGGAAAAGTTACATTTTTGGGAGCTTCACTCAACGCTTCAATGAATTACTAAAATCGCTCGAAAGCGTTGCTTTTCATAAGTTAGACGAACGATTGATAAATTACCTAAAAGCAAAAGCTAAAATTACGGGTAAAAACGCCATTCAATTATCACACAATCAAATTGCCGAAGAAATGGGTACAAGTCGAGTTGTTATTTCACGACTATTAAAACAATTGGAAAACGATAAAAAACTCGTTTTATATCGCAATGAGATTAAACTCCTCAGCACATTTTAAATACATTGATCTTTATAAAATTAGCTTAAAAATATAATTTCAATTTATTCAGTTTTTTTGCTCCTCATTTTAGCTATTTGGTTTTATTGTTAATTGTCATACATTAGCAAGAAAAATTAAATCATGAGAAAAATTTATTTTGTTATTCTAACGTTTGTATTCCAGCAAACTGTATTTGCTCAATGCAACTCTGGTGCTTATACGGTTACAGGTAATTCAATGATTACAGGTAGCTGCACAATTACAGGCGATCTTACCATACAGAATGGCGCCACACTTAATGTAGATTTAACCGGCACTAGTGCGGATACATTTATAGTGCGCGGAAATATATTATTGGAAGGCAATGGGGTGTTATGGATACATTCAGCTATTGGTTCAACTAATGACCAATTTATAGTGTCTAATGATTTCAATAGTCATCGTACTATAATAACTCGCGATAGTAGTAGAATACAACTGGAAAATATTGAATTTAGAACCCAAGAAGGCGGACTTGTGAGTGCATCTAGTATCTATATGAACTATGATGCAGAGGATAATTCAACTTTATACGTTGATAAGTGTTGGTTAAATGGCGAAACTGCATGGTTGTTGTTTAACTTGAAAAATAAAGCAACATTAATTGCTTATAATCCCGTTGCCGTTCCAACCGAAATTTATGTGCAAGATTCTGCTCAAGTATCATTGCATGGAACTGGAACTGATGTTGGACTTTGGGTGAATTTTGAATCGATAACCGATACATTAACCTTGCCAACTAATGTGACGCAACCCTTCAATTGGACTATTGGTAGAGGGGCTGGAGGATTGTCTTCAGGTTGGTACGTTGAAATAGATTCAGCAAAAGTAGGATTGGGTGCGCAAATATTTCCATCATCTAATGTTACCATTAATGGAACTGGCACTCCTGCAACAGGCGAATTAAAAGTTGCGCTCATGTTTGCTAACAATACGGATACGTTAGAAAATTTGCAAGTAGGTCTTCAAAACACAACAATACCCATTGGTACTAATGGTAGTATAACGCTTAATAATGTTAATTTAGGACCTATTGCATGGCAGATATATGCTTTAATGAATGAAAATTTATACATTAAAAATTCTATAATAAATGAAATGGGTATAGCTGGCCCTAGTCAGATTACGGCCGATAGTTCTTTGTTTCAATTGGCTGTTTTAGCTGCGGTTGGTGTTGGCGGTAGTTCAATGACAATTAACAATTCTGAAATATGGAATCAGGCAATTACAGCAAGCAATAATAGTAGTATTGTGTTGAATAATTGTATGGTAACGGGTAGTGCTTTTAGTACTACCGATCCTCAGTCTGATATCACTGTTAACGGTGGCTGTTTTTTTGAAAATGGTGCAGGCTGTGATTATTCTACAATGGTTAATATTGCTACCGGACAGCCTAATTGTAATCCATTCATTCCACCAGGATTTCCACGGAATTTAACGCCAGCAACAGTTACTTTTAATGGCGTTAATAGTAATTGCACGCTCGGATTGAATCAAAATCAATATGATAGGGAAGTAGTTGTTTTTCCAAATCCAGCAAACAATCTGATAAATGTAAAACTTGGTAATCCCAATAACGCATATTTAATTCAAATGTATTCCATGCATGGTCAATTGCTTATTGAAACGGTTGATAAAACTGAACTAGACCTATCGTCCTTTAACGATGGAATTTATTTCTTGATTGTAAATCAAGAAAATATAATTGTTACCACTAAAGTAATAAAGCAATAATTGCTGAATTTATTACCTTTTAGTGTTAAAATGAAAGATGATTATTTATTTTTATCTTTACGCTCCATAACTCGTAACTTATGGAAATATCGATATTAGCGCTGATTGGCTACATAGCTCCTGTAATTATACTTATATCCATGACAATGAATTCCATCGTTAAATTTCGTTGGATAAATTTTGTTGGTGCTGCCTGTTTTTCTATATATGGTTATTTTATTGGTGTTTTACCTGTTTTTATTCTCAATGGCATTATCGCATTAATTGATGTATATTATTTAATCATGATTTACAACAAAAAAGATAGCTTTGAAACATTGGAAATAAAACCTGGAGACGAATATTTGCTGAAGTTCTTAAATTTTCATAACGATGAAATTCAAAAAATATGCCCAGGTTTTGCATATAAGCCTGAGATGAATACCATGAGTTTTTATATACTCCGAAACATGTCGGTAGCAGGTATTTTTTTAGCGCACCGCCAAAATAATGATGTGTTAGTGGTTGGTTTAGATTATGTTATTCCTGAGTATCGCGATTTTAAAAACGGACAATATGTATATTACAGTCTTCGTAAAAAATTTACCGATTTGGGTTTCAAAACAATTAAGGCTGATAACAGCTATTTGCGAAACGATGCTTATTTCAAAAAGCTTGGCTTTAAAAAGGATGAAACTGGGCAATATTGTTTAACGGTTTGATTTATAGATGTTTAATTCTTGGTGCTACTTGCCCATACAATCTGTAAAAAACGTTAAAAATGGTAAAAACACTCTTTTTACTAGTCTTTTCAAAATAAATTCATTAATTTAGAGTTTCATAATAGGTGACTCATTTATAATGAAACAATTTTTCCTTACACTATTCATCATTTGTTGTATTGTCTTTACTTCAAAGGCAACGCATAACCGTGCGGGAGAAATTACCTATCAACACATTTCAGGTAAAACATATAAAATAATTGTTACCACCTATAC
>JBASCV010000330.1:0-4662 GCA_049651825.1 Bacteroidia bacterium | reverse complement strand
TTCTTGGTATTATTATATTCCCAAGCGGTAACAGGCGATCTTTCTTTACTACAAGAGCCAAGAACAGCAATTCCTGCTAGTAAGATAAGTGAGCTTGAAACTTTTTTCATTTCTTTAGTTTTTGGTTTATTAATTCAGCTAATTCAATCGTGCACGAACCCCAAACGTATGTATTATAACTTTGATTTATTATAAAATATTGTGTTAGTGTTTATTTTTTTTAGAATGAAGGACAGCTTACTAAACGGAACTTCTTCTTTTTCGGTTTACATTCAAACTGAAGTGAGAATGACAACTCATGCGACCCTGCGGTAGCATTTGTTAATTTAGAAACAGTAACATCATAACTATATCCTACTTTAAAGAAGTTTTGTTGGAAACCAACCACCGCAATAAATGCATCTTGGTTACGATACCACAAACCTGCTACAATAGACCCTTTTGTTACGTATAAACCTAAGTTTAATTGTTGAAAATCTTGTTGTTTTTGGTATAATACATTTGGTGAAACCGTTGTTAAGCTCCCTTTTCCGCCAACTGGTAGTGCTGCACCTGCGTGTCCGGTAAGTTTCATTGGCAATTTACTAGGTCCTAACAAACCTTCATCTGGTTGTGTTAAGTGGTGTGCTGCAAAACCAAAGAAATAGCGCTTGCTGTAACCTAATAAACCTGCTGAAAAATCAACTCCTGATTTACTATTTAAACCAGGAACTTCGTTTGTATTGTAAACAAATCCTCTTCTTGCATCAATCATGTCGCCAAAAGTAAGTTTACTCCAATCAATACTTTTTTGGAAAAACGAAGCTTGTGCTCCAAATTTTAAGGAGAACTCACGGCTTACATTTAATAAATAAGAATACATTCCACTTACATTCATTGTGCGAAGCGTTCCTTGGCCAGCATTATCATTTAAAACAAGCAAGCCTAAACCACCAGCAATAACATCAACATGTTGATCGTAAGAAGCTGAATAGGTAACATAAGTACCTGAAATACCAGGCCATTGATTACGATAATTTAAGTTTACACGCGGACATCTGGCTGTACCGGCAAGTGCAGGATTAAGGTAAAGCGGATTGGCATAAAACTGAGTAAATTCAGGGTCTTGAGCAAACAAATTCTCATTTATACCGAGCGAAAACAGTATGCATGAAGCTATAATAATTCGTTTTACCATAATGCAATTATATTTGGGATTTATACTGAATGTTTATTTAAAAGGTTACAATTTAAGCTATTAAAATTTATTTAAGCCACAATATTCGGTTAAAAAATTCGTTAATCAAAACAAATTGTTAAAGAATTTAAAACAAATATATGTATAAAAATATATTTATACAATATTAAGTGAGGCATTTTTTGGGTGTTGTTTGATATTTTAATAAAACTTTTTATTTCGGGATTTATTGTTGATATTGCCAAATTATTGTGCTTGTATTGAACTACTTAGGATTTTATTAATTTGTTATAGGTTGTATGATTATTCGATTGACATTGTTTTTATTATTGATTTCAGGTTTTGCTTACGCTCAGCAAAAAGTAGGAATGACTTCGTATGCTTCCAACAAGGTGAAGGATAATAAAGAGCGTATTGTGTGGGGAAATCCTTATGTTACGAAAGTTTTTGAGTCTGATAATCAGCGATTTATGTTTTTTGAGGGGGCTCAATATTTGTTTGAAGATGCTTTTTTGCCACGATTGAGTAAAAAAATTGAACTACCCAACACTGTTACAGACTTTTCGGTAGTACTTACAAATGAAATTTATGAGTCACTGACCGAGCAGGAACTTTTGTGTTTGCCTAGTTCCTCAAAAATAGGAACTGAATTGGTGGTTAGTTCAAACGTTTTGACATCAAAAAAACGTAAGTATGGAGTAGTTTCATTTGTTCCCATCCGAAAAAATGCTGTTTCGGGTAAATATGAAAAATTGGTTTCGTATGAATTATCTATCAATTATTCGAGCGGATTAAAATCTCAGCAACAATCATCAACTGTTTATGCTTCTAATTCTGTATTACAAACGGGTACATGGTATAAAATGGCAATATCCACTGATGGTATTTATAAAATTTCGTTTTCTTTTTTACAAAGTTTAGGTATGGATATGAGTACGTTGAATCCTCAGCACATACGTATTTATGGAAATGGTGGAGAAGCGCTTTCGGATCTAAATTCGGTAGCGCGCCCTGATGATTTGCTTGAAAATGCCATTTATGTGGAAGGAGAGGGTGATGGTACTTTTGATGCAGATGATTATGTTTTGTTTTACGGTAAAGGTGCCACAAGATGGCTACTTGATAAGAGCTCATGCTCTACTTTTAGGCATCAAGAAAATTTGTACTCAGATTCGGCTTATTATTTTATTACTACCGATTTAGGTGTAGGCAAGCGCATTCAAATGCAGCCATCTTCTACTGCAATACCTACTCATACGGTTACAAGTTTTAATGACTATGGCTATCATGAAAATGACAATGTGAATTTTATTAAATCAGGTAAACAATGGTTTGGCGAATATTTTGAGAATGTGAATTCGTATAATTTTTCTTTTTCTTTTCCAACAATTGATGTTTCGGCTCCAGCATCTGTATATACAAGTTTGGCTTCGCGCTATTTAACTAGTGGCAGTGCTTTATACAGTGTAAGTAGCCAATCGGGCAGTGCAAGTATTTCTGTACCATCTGTATCGGGTAGTTCTTACGATAATTATGCTCGTTTGGCTGTAGGCTGTTATAATTTTTCGCCATCGGCTTCAACTATTACTGTAAATGTAACCAAACAAACCGCTGATGCAGTTGGTTGGCTCGATTTTATTGAGGTTAATGTAAGAAGGCTATTAACAATGACTGGTAATCAAATGGTTTTTAGGGATGTTCAGTCATTAGGTACAGGTAATATTGCTAAGTATGTGTTGAATAGTAGTTTGCCTGTGCAGATATGGGATATTTCCGATAAGAGCAATATTAAATTACAATCGGTTGTTAACCCTTCGGCTTCGGTATATGAGTTTGTATTGCCTACTGATACCTTAAAGGAGTTTGTTTCTTTTACAGGTTTATCTTACAATACTCCTGTAGCAAAAGGTTTGGTTGCAAATCAGAATTTGCATTCAATTACTGATAAAGATTATATAATTGTAACACATCCTGATTTTTATAGTGAGGCTTTGCAATTGGCGGAGCATCATGAAACCAAAGATGGGTTATCTAGCGTTGTTGTTACAACGGAACAGGTGTATAATGAGTTTTCATCAGGTGCAGTAAGTGCTTGTGCGATAAGAGATTTTGTGAAAATGTTTTATGATAGAGCTACAACTGCAGATGAGATGCCTCGCTATTTGTTATTGTTTGGCGATGGTTCGTACGATAATAAAAAAGTATATTCGAACAATACTAATTTTGTTCCTACGTATCAGTCGGATAATTCCACTATTCCAACTTCATCTTATGTATCGGACGATTTTTTTGGTTTATTGGATGATAATGAAGGTTTGTGGATTGCAGATGCTGTAGATATTGGTGTTGGGCGTTTTCCTGTAAAAAATAAATCGCAAGCACGAATAGCACTAAATAAAGTTTTGAGTTATACCAAAACTGGTTTTGCTGATCAATCAGCTCTGTCTGCAGCATCATGCAATAATCAAACATCAGGTTCGCCTTTTGGTAGTTGGCGGAATACGATATGTTTTATTGGGGATGATGAAGACGGTGGTATTCATACATCGCAGGCCGACCAACAAGCTACTTTGGTAGATACAACTTATAAAGATTATACCATAGATAAAATTTATTTAGATGCTTATCAACAGGAGGCTACTCCGGGTGGAAATCGTTATCCTGGTGTTGTGGAAGCAATAAATAAGCGCGTTGAAAAAGGTGCTTTAATTATTAATTATACCGGACATGGGGGTGAGCTTGGCTTGGCGCATGAGCGTATAGTTGAAATTTCGCAAATTAATAAATGGGCAAATGCCAATAGTTTGTTTTTGTTTTTTACTGCAACTTGCGAGTTTAGTAGGTATGACGACCCTGAGCGCACATCGGCAGGCGAAGAGGTGTTTTTGAATCCGAATGGTGGGGCTGTTGCTTTATTTAGTACGGTGAGATTGGTGTTTGCGAGTCCGAATTTTTATTTGAACAGGGATTTTTACAAGGCTGCATTCGAACCAACCAATGGAGAAATGCCTCGTTTGGGTGATTTATATGAATACGTAAAAAATGAGCCTGGTGGGAATTCAGTAAACAGTAGAAATTTTACATTGTTGGGCGACCCTGCGTTAATGCTCGCTTATCCGAAATATGCAGTAGTAACCGATTCGATTAATCATATTGCAGTAACAAATGCTAGTTTAGATACTTTAAAAGCACTTTCGGTAGTTACTATTAGTGGGCATGTTAATGATCAAAACGGTGTTGTATTAACTACTTATAATGGAACGCTTTATCCTACAGTATATGATAAGCCACAATCAATAACTACTTTATCGAATGATGGTACGTCAAGCCCTCCGTTTACATTTAAATTACAAAAAAATATTTTATATAAAGGAAAAGTAAGCGTTAAAAATGGATATTATAGTTTTTCTTTTATTGTTCCTAAAGATATTGCTTATCAATATGGAATAGGTAGAATAAGCTATTATGCCGAAAATGGTACAGAC
>JBASCV010000329.1:0-8598 GCA_049651825.1 Bacteroidia bacterium | reverse complement strand
GTATTAAATGCTGTCAGAAACAAGTTGATTCACAGGGTATTCGCATGTGTTAAACAAAATAGATTGTTTGTAAAAAATTATCAATATACATTTGCATAAGACATAGAAATCGAAATATGTGCGTTAGAATTATTAACTAAATGACATTGTCCTCCTATTTGAAAAGAGAGAGAAGCAATAACAAAATATTTATAAAATTTGGTATTCATGAACACATAAAAAATACTAATTGTCAAAAACTTTGTTGATAGACAAAACTTAGCAGTAACACTTAACAGTAATTTATTAATTTACATTTGTTTAACACATATTGTATAAAATGTATCCATAAATCATTGTTATTCAGAAAACTATGTCATCAACACTTATATTAACCTGCGTAGCAGCCTACTCAATTTTATTATTTGCAGTAACCTGGCTTACTTCCCGAGGTGCAACAAATGAAAGTTTTTATGTTGGTAATCGCTCATCAAACTGGTTTTTGGTAGCTTATGGTATGATTGGCGCATCGTTATCAGGTGTGACGTTCATATCCGTACCAGGGTCGGTAGGCACTGCTCAGTTTGGCTATTTACAGGTTATTTTAGGTTATCTTTTTGGGTATATGGTAATTGCATATGTTTTATTGCCCTTGTATTATCGATTAAATTTAACATCCATCTACTCGTACCTAAAACAACGCTTTGGAAACAGTTCGTATAAAACAGGAGCTTTCTTTTTTATTTTATCGCGCGTTATTGGAGCTGCTTTTCGATTATATATTGTTGTAAATGTGCTACAGGTATTTGTATTTGATGCGATGCATGTACCCTTTTTTGTAACAGTGGCTATATTTATTGGCTTGATATTACTCTATACCTATCAAGGTGGTGTAAAAACAATTGTTTATACTGATACGTTGCAAACCACCTTTATGTTACTTTCTGTTGTACTATCCATTGTTTTTATTTGCAACCAGCTCGATTTTAGCATAGGTGATATGTATCAAAAAATAACAGAAAGTAATTACTCTAAAGTATTTTTTAACGATTGGCAAGCAAAAACATTTTTTCCTAAACAATTTTTTGGAGGTATGTTTATAGCTATTGCTATGACTGGGCTTGACCAAGAAATGATGCAAAAAAATATAAGTTGTAAAACCTTAGGCGATGCTCAAAAAAATGTGATAACATTTACATTCGTATTGCTAATTGTAAACATATTGTTCTTGTTTTTGGGAGCTCTACTTTACATTTATACAAACGAGGCGGGTATTGTATTACAAACCGATGCCGCTGGCAAAATCATTTCGGACAATGTATTCCCTACCGTTGCGTTGAATCATTTGGGTGTATTATCTGCAATATTTTTTATTATTGGATTAATATCCGCTGCTTACCCTAGTGCTGATGGTGCATTAACTGCACTTACAAGCGTTTTCTGTTTAGATTTTTTGGGACTAAAAGATGATGAAACAAAAACCGAAGCTCAAAAAACACGAATCCGACATACGGTTCACATCGGTTTTTCGGTATTGTTATTACTGGTAATTGTTATTTTTAAATTGATAAATAATGATGCTGTTATCAATAATTTATTTACCGTAGCAGGCTATACCTATGGTCCGCTACTGGGCTTATATGCCTTTGGTTTATTTACTAAAAAAGCTGTAACCGACAAATTAGTGCCATTAATTTGTGTAGCCTCAGTAGCTATGTGTTATTTGTTAAATGAATTTTCGCAACAATGGTTTAATGGCTACAAATTTGGATTTGAATTATTAATTATAAACGGGGCATTTACGTTTATTGGACTTGGTTTAATTAGCACACAAAAACGGCCTAATTCGACAAGGTAGCAATAAATAGCTGCTTTAGAGCAGCATACAATTGTGCAGAAACACGCTGATAGTATTCATAATCTTCGTTTTCTGGGATGTATTCATCATTCCATGAGCCCATACCACCAAATACATCAGCTATACCTATTGCAAACAAACTAAATACTTTATGGCTAGAAAAAGCCATTTTATCAAACTCTACTAAATAAAATGACTTTTTTTTAAATACCTCTAAAGCCCTTTCAGAAAAGCCTTTTTCAATAAGCAATGTAGCAATAGTAGTAGTATGTTCTTCATCAAAATTGCCTAGTGGCAATTCGGCCGTCATAAAAAAGTGTGCCAAACGAAATGCTTCTGCAAAAGACGATTGTATACGTGTTGCAAAAACCTCAATTTCAGTTAATGCCTTTATAAAATTGGCACGAGTATTTGTTTCTACTTCACTAAGCAATATTTCATGTTCAGTACTTAGTAAATCAAAATAATACATCGTCCAGTTATCTTCATTAGGCTTTAAATACCATTTATCAGAAGCCGAACGAGCATTTGCTCGCTTATGTTCCAATTCACTTTCAAAATGATCTTTTAAATGTTCGGGAATAACGGGCATCGTTTTATTTTGTTCGCAAACAAAACAAATAACAGTTGTGATGGTATAAGAAAACGTATTTAATTCATCAGTATTTAACGACTGAACGTAAGCATCAAATTGTTTATCTATTAACAATGGGCTAACACTTTCTCCGTAAAGCTTTAAATCATCTTCGTACTTTTGCCAAACCTGCTCTGGAAACTGTTGAGCATCTATTAAACTAAGTAATTCAATGGCTGTAAATTGTTTTTTGGTTAGTAAAAACAATGGTTGCGAACCCATATTCGAGAAAAAATCGTCTTTAATTTGATACAAAAACGAATCAAAATTGGGGGGCAAAATAAAAGCTGTATCTCTAGCAATACATTCTACCTGAATTTCTGCAACCAAATCGTTTAATAAATATTCAGGTACTTCGTTAGGATTACCATCCATTAACGCTCTTCTTATATCGTTAGAAGCAATGATGGGCTTATTATTCATGCCATTTGAATCATTAACCAACTCAAGAACTCTATCCCAAATGGCTTGTTTTAAAGGTTGCGCATCTATAAGTTGTACAAGATGTGTAAATGTCATTAAATGACTTGGCCCATAGGCAATTTTCAATACATACGTACGGCATTTTTTATCAGTAACAACTTGTAGCAAATGTTCATTTCCACCAGCAAAAGCAGCCATAATATGATCGGGCATAGGTTTATTGGCATCACTAAAATTACCAATTTTTACACCTTTTATTTTTTCGGCTACAAGCAACTGTATCCAATTATTGAATGGAAGCTCTGTACCATTATCCAAACTAGCACCAACCGACATTGTCTTTGGCGTTCTTAATACATCGAAACTGGCTATGTTTTTAAAATAGTTCAGTTTATTATTGCGTTCTGTTTCATCCTTTGTATTTAAAACAGAAGTTGTTAAGGTTAAAAGATAGTCGATCCAGTTCATGAGATATTAAGTTGCAATTTTTTTAAAATTTAGTTTTTAGTATATGCAAAATTGGAACTAAAATTAGTTTTGAACAAATTATACTAAAACACCTATTACCAAAATATCGTCCGTTTGTTCAATATCTCGTCTATACTCAGTAATGAATTTTTCAAGCGTATCTTTTTGCTCCTGCATGGATAAATCCTGAATTGATATTAATAATTCTCTAAATCGCTTCTTCGTAAGCTTTTTACCATGATTGTCGGTTTTATAATTGTTACCTGAGGTTGGAGGTACGCCAAACTGATCATGGTAGCCATCTGAAAAAATATAAATCTTATCACCAGCTTGCAATAAAAATTCATGCATGTTAAATTCATGCGGAATATCACTTCGTGCAATAGGTAATTTGGTCGCTTTCACTTCCATAAATTCTCCGTTTTTTATTAGCCACAAAGGATTATTAGCTCCTGCCCAGGTAAGTACTTTTGTTTTTGAATTGTAACAACAAAAAGAAACATCCATACCATCATTTATTTCTTCTTCGCTTTTAGCAAAATTTTCAATTACCAATTCTGCGGTTTTAGCCAAAATCTCATTAGGCTTTCTTAGACCAAGCTCATTAACAACCTGATGAAGTGCATTATTGCAAATTACGCTTACCATTGCACCGGGAACTCCATGGCCAGTGCAATCACAAGCCGCAAACATAACCAAATCATCAACCGCTTCGAGCCAATAAAAATCTCCGGCAACTATATCCTTTGGTTTATAAAACACAAAAGAATTTGGAAGGTGTTTTTTTATCAATTTTTCGGAAGGTAAAATAGCACTTTGAATTCTTTTTGCATAGGTTATACTATCGGTTATGTTCTTATTGGATTCCGAAAGTTCCTTTGTACGTTCACTTACAATATTTTCTAATAAAGCCTTTTCCTTTTCAATTTTAGACGTTCTATAATTAACGTATAGGTAGATTAAAACTACAATAAAAATGAATGAAATTGTATAAAACCACCATGTTTGCCACCAAGGCGATTTTATGGTGAATGTAAACGACACCTGATTTGTATCCCAAATACCATTACTATTGACAGCCTTTACTTTAAAAGTATAGGTTTTGCCGGGTGCTATATTAGAAAAATTGGCTTCATTGCTAGCAGATAATGGCGACCATGCCACATCTTGCCCCTCTAAAATATAGGTGTACATTACTTTATCAGTAGTGAGGGCTTTAAACTGAATGGTAAGGTGATTATCTTTATAAGAAAGCACCAAATTCTTTGGCAAATTATTTCTTGCATCAACAGAATCTGTGTATTTTTTCCAGTCTACTTTTTTATATGCTAGTAATACATCTGTTAAAAGAAGTTTTGGTGGAGCTGTATTTTGAAAATCGAATTTACGGTTGTAACAGCACAAACCATTGATTGTACCAAACCATATCAAACCCTTGTTATCCATATACAGGGCATTGTTATTCACTTCTATACCTTTAAACCCTTCATTTTCGCCATAATGACGCAGTGACTTTATCGCAAAATTTTCATCCAATTTTATTTTATCTACACCTTTGTCCGTGCCTGCCCATAGGCAGTTATCAATATTGTCCCAAATTAAAGCTTCAATATAATTGGAGCATAAATTGTTATCTGTTGAAAGTGTTTTAAAGTGTTTACCGTCAAAACAACTCAAGCCTCCTTCACCGGTTCCAAAAAACATATTGTTGTTGTCATCCTCAGCAATAGACCAAACAGCTTTATTTGCTATGCCATCGCTTTCTTTGTACGAGATAAAACTTGTGCCATCGTATTTAATTACGCCAGCATCAAAAGTACCTATCCAGAGGTTTTGTTTTGAATCAATAAAGAGAGTTAGTAATTTATCTATCTTTTCTTTATTTATTGTTTCAAAACTCCGAACGTTATAATTCGCATCAATCAAAAACAAACCATTACCAAATGAGCCAAGCCATGCATTACCAGAATTATCAAATACAATTTTTGTAATGGAAGTAATGGACGTATTCTCCCAACTCTTAATGTTCTTTTTTATAGTATAGCCACTTTCCTTTTTTTCTAAAATAAATACACCTTCATCTTCTGTTCCAACCCATAACTCTCCTATTTTATTTTGTGCGAGACATAACACATTGCTTTTTTCTAATTTACCAAGTGAAAAAACTGAAGAAAAAGAGTTATCATTTTTTAGAATATTTAACCCAAAACCTTGAGTCCCTATTAATAATTGATTATCAATTGTCTTTAAAATAGCCCCAATTTTATTATTTGATAAGCCTTGATTTTTTGTAAAGGATGAAAAAGCCACATTATTAAGCATATCAACGCCTCCAGAATTTGTTCCAACCCAAATATTATTTTCATAATCAGTGCATAAGGAAGTTACTAGTTTAGAGGTCAATCCATTCTCTTCATTTAGTAACAAAAAGTTTTTGTTGTCATATATCAATACTCCATGCTCTGTAGCGAACCACATATTATGATTTTTATCTTCTATAATACCTCCAATAAAATCATTTTCCAATCCGTGGGGAAGTTTAATTGCCTCAAATGTTTTCCCATTGTATTTTACTATTCCAAATCCATCGGAGCCTCCAAACCAAATATCGTTTTTAGAATCACGAAAAGAGGAAAAGATAATTTTTCCTTTACTATCACTAAGCGGATTAATTTGAATTAAATTTTCACCATCATATTTAGCTACTCTATCAGATAATCCAAACCAATAATTACCCTCTTTATCTTCTGAAATAGTATACACATCATTACTATCTATCCGATTATTACCATTTATTCTTTCAAAATGATTATTTTCAAATTTTACAACTCCACCTTGGTTAGCGGCAATCCATAAATTGTTTTTAGAATCAATAAATATAAAACGGATATAATTTGAGTTAAGGCCATCATTTTTAGTAAAGTTTGTAAATTTTAATCCGTCAAATTTTGAAATTCCTTCGGAAGTACCTATCCATAAATTGCCTAACTTATCTTCATTAAAAGAAGTAATTTCATTACCAATAAGACCATCATTTTTCGTATAGCTTTTAAATGAATTACCATCAAAACAACTTACACCGTTTTGAATACCAAACCAAATAAAACCTCTGCTATCCTGAAAAATACAATTAACGGTTGAACCTACTAAACCATTCTTTGTTCCAAAATTTTTAAAGTTATAGAGCTGGGCAAATGCATTATTAAGAAAAATGCAAAAAAGAAAAAAGAAAAATAGTATGCTTTTTGTCCGAGTCATAAATTTTTTTTTAAAGAAAAACGACTAAATTTAGGATATTAATTTTTCGTCCTCTAATTCACCACAAGTTTTTTGAACACTTTCCTTTTATTTGATTCAATATCTATTGTATAAATCCCTTTTGCAAAGGTCGAAACATCAATTATATTGGTTGCTGAATTCAAATTTTCTTGTAATATTTTTTCTCCCATTAAATTATATATTACAATTTTTGCATTTTGAATTCTAGAATCTGTGATTTCAAGAGTTATTTTATCGCTGCTAGGATTAGGGAAAATTGAAATATATTCATCGAATATATTTTCACTTATTCCGTTTACACCTAAATTTTGACTACCATGTTTAATATTAGAACGTGAGGTATTAATAGTTGCCCTTGTAGGCGTACAGCTAATATTCCAATTCGTTAAAATTCGCCAACGGGCAGTTGTGTCCAATGCAGCAGACCATCCAATATCAGTTTGTGTTAATTGTGTGCCGGCTACACTGTTTACTATGTGCCAGTTACCATCACTGTTATCATCTCTGTATAAATCATAGGTTATGAGTGTACTTGAAGGTAAAGGCATAGGTTGTCCTTCTATTTGGTAGTAATTCCATGTAAATGTTCCAAACGTTTGGTTTATATAAATTGTATTATGGTAAGGACTTAAAGGGCTGTAATTCCCATTCGCGTCTCTTATTTGCAATTTATAACGATAGGTTCCTGCATTAGGATCACCTGTATTCGGAAAATATAAAGCCCTTACAGTATCCGTAAACTCACTTAATGCGGCATATTCAAGAGCACCAACCCTCTGGTAATTGCCATTTGTAATTTCACGGTATACAATAAACGAATCCACATTGGTGTAATTTGTTTTATCCCAATAAATAACATTGTAATGCGAAGAATCATCAACTGTAACCTCGCAAATACTTGGTGGAGCGGGTTGTTCCACTACAGTTGTTGTTTGGCCAGGAGTAGTATTTGAACAACCATTTCCATCGGTATATGAATAAGTAATTGAAAAATTTCCTCCACCTGCTACAGCAGGATTAAATAAATTACCATTGATACCCATTCCGCTGAACGTGCCACCAGAAGGAACACCAGTAAGTGTTGCAGCTCCATCATTATAATAATAATTAGCCGCTAAGCCACTAAAACTTACAACAGGTAAAGGATTAATTGTAATTGGGTAAGTTTGAACATCGCTGGCACATCCACCGGAAGCAACAATTGTATTGGTTATCATATAAGTACCAGGTAAACTTGCGGTACTATTAATTTCGCCAGTAACAGTACTCACAAAAGATAATCCGGATGGGTTTGCACTAAATACGCCAGCACTGAAACCTGTATCAAATAATGGCAATGGAATGGAGTCTCCGATACAAAAAGGAGAACCTGCATAACTAAATGATGCTGAAGGAGCATCAGTAATTGTTAAATCAAAAGTAGATGAGTTGTTGCAGATACCATTTGTATTATAAGTAATTGTATAAGTGCCAAGTGTAGATGCGCTCAAATTAATTAAACCATTGTTAGAATTTGAAAAAATCAATCCATTACCTGAAGAAAAGGTTCCACCAGAAACACCTGTTATCAATGCGTTAGGATTATTACCCGAATGGCAAAACGTTGCAGAAGAGTAGCTAAAACTAGCATTATCAAGAGGATTTACTAATATGGATAGTGTTTGATTACCTCCAACACAGCCATTTGCAATAGAGGTTGGGGTAACTGTGTAAACCACATTTTGAATATTGTTAGAAGTATTAATGATGGTATTCCGCAATGTATCATTAGTTTGTGTAACCAAACTTTCTCCGGTGGTATTAATGTTATCTGTAGCAACCCAACTATAAGTTGAATTTAAATTACTACTCAAAATAATGTTAGTTGCAGAACCGCTACAAATACTTGTTGTGGAGGTATTTATTAGTACCGGTGCTGGATTTACTGTTACAACCACTGTTTGATCTGCTCCCACAC
>JBASCV010000328.1:0-33271 GCA_049651825.1 Bacteroidia bacterium | reverse complement strand
GTAAGCAACTCCCACTAAAGAAAGCATAGAATCTTTATTTCCCATGTTTTTGGTGAAACGCTCAATTGTTTTTTGGTCAAATGCAGCAGAAACGCCTAGTCCATCAGATAATTTTTTAGCGGCATTTAAAAATGCAATTGCATCTTGATTTTGGTCGTAAATAGTTACATAACCTAAATCAGCACCATAAATACCTAAATTTATTGCTTTGGAAAAGTTGGTAGCATATTGCGATGCTTTGTTGGTAGCATTTAAAATAGCTTTGTTGTAGTTAGCCCCACTTCCTTTAATTAAAAAAGCTGTTTGAATTGGCGATGGAATACTGAAAATTTCACCGCTTACATTGATGATACCTCCGCTTGTAACAGTATCTGTAGGGTTAGTTGTAGTGTTTTCGTCTGTTGGTTTTGTATCATTTCCACAGCCTGCTGTTATTAGCGCCACAACAGATAATACTGTTATTACTTCTCTAAGTGTGATAAATTTCAATTTCATCTCAATTAATTATAGTTTAATTTTATTGTTTGATAATCTGTATTCCTAAAAATAAAGTAAACGAATGCTCAAAAATAATATTTTATCCGTTAAGGTCAACAAAATCACCTGATTATTTTTGTTTTTTATTAATTGTTAGATAATCAGGTGGTTAGCTCTTGTGGGGGCTGTTTTTTAAAGTAAATGTTGCTGTTTAAATGTTTGATTATCAGTAATTCCTGTGTTTCTTTTGATTTTCAACGTTATTTCATAATTTCTAATTCAATATCTTTACAAAAAAATGAGCAAGGTGAAGGAAAAAGAAGATTTTAAAATGATAGCCAAAACTATTTTTGGTTTAGAAGAGGTTTTGTCAACAGAGCTTCAACGTTTGGGAGCAAAAAATGTGGAAGTGCATAACCGCGCAGTAAGTTTTACAGGTGATAAGGGTTTTATGTACAAAGCAAACATCTGTTTAAGAACAGCTTTGCGTATTTTAGTGCCAATAACCACTTTTTCGGTAAAAGATGAAAAATCGCTTTACAATTCCATACAATCTATTAAGTGGGATGAGTATATGGATGTAAAGGATACTTTGGCTATTGACACCGTATTAAACTCTGATTTATTTACACATTCACAGTATTTATCACAAAAAGCGAAGGATGCTATTGTTGACCAATTTAGAGCAAAGTATGGCGAACGCCCTTCGGTTGAACTTGATAAACCTACGCTGAGAATTCATTTGCATGTTTTTAAAGATTCCTGCACTGTTTCACTGGATAGTTCAGGGGAATCGCTTCATAAAAGAGGTTATAGGGATAAAACCAATTTAGCTCCTTTAAATGAAGTATTGGCAGCTGGTATGATATTGCTGAGTGGTTGGGATAAGCGCAGTACCTTTATTGATCCTATGTGTGGCTCTGGCACTATTTTAATAGAAGCTGCTTTGATTGCAAACAATATTCCTCCAGGATATTATAGAGAAGCCTATGGTTTTGAGGGGTGGAAAAAGTTTTTACCTTTTGATGAATCGCTTTATAATACCATATTTGATGCAGCTATTGACAAAATAACGAACCATGACCCTAAAATTTTAGGTGGCGAATTATCACCTAACGTAGCAAAAAAAGCAAAGGAAAATGTGAAGCTAGCCAAAGTTGATGATGTCGTTTCGATAAAGGTGTCGGACATGAAAGATTTTGAAGTGCCTGCCGGAAGAGGCGTTGTGATTATGAATCCGCCTTATGGAGAGCGAATGATTAAAGATAATATTGAGGAGCTTTATAAATCTATTGGCGATACATTTAAGAAAAACTTCTCAGGTTACGATTGTTGGGTGTTGAGTTCCAATATGGAGGCTTTTAAACACGTGGGCTTGCGCCCTTCTCGAAAAATAGCCTTGTTTAATGGTCAGTTGGAGTGTAGGTTTATGAAATATGAAATGTATCAGGGTACGAAGAGGGTGCATAAGTTGGTTAATTAGTGAATAGCCATTAGTAATTAGGGGGTAGGATTTGGGATTAAGGATTTAGAATTATGGGTATTGGTTTGGTAAACCTGTCTGCCGATAGACAGATTCGTAACCATTCGTTTATCTGTAACTAAACAATCTAACAATTATAACAGTTTCGTAAATTCGTAACAATTCGTAATTAGTAGTATAACTATGAAAAAAATAGCAGTTTTAACATCGGGTGGCGATTCTCCAGGAATGAATGCATGTATAAGAGCAGTTGTACGTACTGCAATATATCATAAAATGGAAGTTGTTGGCATTGTTCACGGTTATAATGGTATGATTGGTGATGAGTTTATTCCTTTAAATGCAAAATCAGTAGCGAATATTATTAATAGAGGTGGTACTTTTTTGAAAACAGCGCGTAGTAAAGAGTTTATCACATTGGCTGGACAAAAAAAAGCATTGGCAAATTTGAAAAAACACAAAATAGAAGGTTTGGTTGTTATTGGTGGTGATGGCTCATTTAAAGGTGCTTTGGAGTTTAGTAAGATGTGTAAGATTCCTATTGTTGGTTGTCCGGGCACTATTGATAATGATTTGATAGGCACTGATTTTACAATAGGTTATGATACAGCAATAAACACAGTTGTTGAAGCTGTAGATAACATACGTGATACGGCAGATAGTCATGACCGTTTATTTTTTGTTGAAGTAATGGGACGTGATGCTGGGCTGATTGCACTGCGCTCTGGCATTGGTGTTGGGGCAGAATGTATTTTAATGCCCGAAACAAAAACAGATTTAAAAGATTTAATCAAACGATTGAAGAATGGACGTAAAAGTAAATCTTCAAAAATTATTATAGTTGCAGAAGGTGATGAAGCAGGTGGCGCCTTTACCATTGCCGAACACGTAAAAAAGCAGTTGCCCGATTACGATACTCGTGTAACCGTGCTGGGGCACATACAACGTGGTGGTAATCCTTCGGCAATGGATAGGGTAAATAGTAGCAGAATGGGTTTTGCTGCTGTTGAAGCACTATTGGAGGGCAAAAAAAATGTGATGATTGGTATTATAAATAAAAAAATTGCCTATACCCCTTTTCAAAATGCAGTAAAGCATACACAGCGTTTAAATCCTGATTTAATAAGAATGTTAGAGATATTGTCGTTATAGTTTTACTAAAGTATAAAGGTTCATAATTTATTATTAAAAAGATTTTAATATCTTTGTTCTACTAAAGTTATGACATTACTATTAAACATACACACATTGTTAATGATTCTCATTGCGCCTTGCATGAGAATGTGGTATTTTATGCATCACCAGATGCATAGTTCACTTTCTGTAATCAGATAAATTTTCTCTTTTTTTAGTGTATTTTTAATATAGCAAATTTGCTACAATATTTACTTTATGTCGTTAATTACCGATTCTATACTTGAAAAGCTCAACAGCTTAATAATTGTTGTTAACCAAGATGCTTTAATTGAATATGTTAGTCCGTCTACCAAACGTGTTTTAGGTTTTGAGCCAGAACAATTGATGGGAAATGGCTGGTGGAACATGACTTTTGATGACGAAAAAGAAATTTCGGCAGTGAAAGCTTTAGTTTTTGAACAGTTAAAAAATGATTCAACAACTGAACTTGAGCCCTATGAAAGATTGTTAAAAACATCTAGTGGCTCTATAAAATGGATTCTTTGGAATGTTTCTAAAGGTCCAGAAAACACGCTTATAAGTGTTGGTCACGATATTACGGAACGTAAAATTAGTGAACAAAAAAATGCAGTAAAGCACAAAGAGCTTGAGTTGAAAAACAAAGAAATTGTAGACAGTATACAGTATGCAAGCCGTATTCAAGAAGCAATTTTGCCTAATGTGAAAAAGATAAAGCGCGCATTTAAAGATGCATTTGTTTTTTATCAACCCAAGGATTTGGTTAGTGGCGATTACTATTTTTTTTATCAGCAAAATAATAAAGCTTTTGTTGCTGTGGTTGATTGTACCGGACACGGTGTTCCTGGGGCATTAATGTCAATTATTGCGCATGGAATATTAAAAGATGTGATTGTGAAAAAAGCAATTGAAGAACCTTCTGAAATTCTTTATGCTATGGATGAAGAGCTGTTTATTTCTTTAAACAAAACAAATAGTGATGTTGTTACATACGATGGGATGGATGTAGCTATTGGAGTTTTTGATTTTGAAAAAAATACACTTACATACGCTGGTGCATTTCGTCCGATATTGCTGGTTAGGGATTATGATTTTATTGAGTTTGAGGGAAGTAGGTATCCAATTGGGTTTTATGCTGATGTGAAAAAGGAATTTACTTCTAAAACAATAGAATTAAAAGAAGACGATACATTCTATTTTTTTACGGATGGCTATTGCGATCAATTTGGAGGGGAGAATAAAAAGAAATTCAATCGAAAACGATTTAAAGAGTTATTGCTTACAGCCCAAGAAATGGAGATGGAAGAGCAAGAATCTTTTTTGCAATACGCATTGTTGAATTGGCAGCAAGATGAGCTACAAGTTGACGATATATTAGTTTTGGGTATAAAAATTTAAAAGTTAATGTTTCAAGAGTTTGTATCAATTTTATTCTTGTGCAAGCTATATACGTTTATGGATTAAGCCGTGAATAGTTTGGTACATACTCTTTTTATTTGTTATAGATGAATAGTTAAGTTCTGTTTGTCAATAGCGATTATTTTAGCCTTTTTCCCAAAATATAAAGCCAGGTTTCTATCAATGTGTCCTGCTGGAAATCCAAAGTAAACCGGGTAATTGTAATCTTTTATAGTATCTAAAATTATTTCTTCGGCTGTTTTTCCAAAAGGAACCGTGTTGTCTTTCATGTCAGTCATTCCGCCTACAATTAGTGCTTTTAAGTGAGATAATTTTCCTGACCGTTTTAGGTTAAGCATCATTCTGTCTATATGATACAAATATTCATCTAGATCTTCTATAAATAAAATTTTATCCTTTGTATCTATATCTGAAACACTTCCTGTTAAAGCATAAATCAATGAAAGGTTGCCTCCAACAACTTCTCCTTCAATAATGCTTGTGATATTTTTATTTAATGGATGTGATTCAAAATTGTATTTAATAGATTCGCCAAACAATGCTTTGCGTAGGCTTTCTGTTGCCTCTGTGTTTTTACTGAAATTTATTGGCATAGTAGCGTGAATTGTTGTAATGCCAAGTGTATGAATATGCGAATGTAAAACGGTTATATCGCTATAGCCAACAATCCATTTGGGGTGTTGAGTAAATGTAAAGAAATTAATTTTGTCGATAATTCTAAGTGTTCCATATCCGCCCCGTGCGCTTATAATCGCTTTTATAGATGGGTCGTCCAACATTTTTTGTAAATCTTCGGCACGTTGCTCATCACTTCCCGAAAATTGATTTTCTTCACAAAATAAATTTTTGCCTAAAACAACTTCTAATCCCCAGCTGTTAAGGATTTCTATTGCTGGCAATAACTCTTCTTTCGACATTTTGCGTGCAGGAGCAACAATGCCAACTTTATCTCCTTTTTTTAGAAATTCTGGTTGTTTCATAAATAAGCATTTTCAATTAAACCAACTTCATTATCTTTGCTTGCAATTTACAAATAAAGTCTGCAATTAAAGACTTAAAAAAATTACAAGTTTTTATCAACTTCAATTTTAGTTGGTTTCACATATTCGTTTAACTTATAAACTTTTGAATTTTGACTTTTAAAAGACATACCGTTACAGCTGCTTTGCCTTATGCAAATGGCCCTGTACACATTGGTCACCTTGCAGGTTGTTATTTACCTGCCGATATTTACGTTCGTTACCTTCGATTAAAGGGGGAAGATGTTAAATTTATTTGTGGTTCGGATGAGCATGGTGTTCCCATTACCATCAAAGCAAAAAAGGAAGGCATTACGCCCCAACAAGTAGTTGATAAATATCACAAATTGATGGGTGATGCATTTGCTGGTTTTGGAATTTCATTTGATGTATATTCACGTACATCGTCAAAAATACATCACGAAACTGCTTCTGAATTTTTTAAAACGCTATATGATAAAGGTGTTTTTAAAGAAGAAATTACTGAGCAGTATTTTGATGAAAAAGCAAATCAGTTTCTTGCCGATAGATACATTGTTGGTACTTGCCCAAAGTGCGCGAATGAAAATGCTTATGGCGATCAGTGCGAAAAGTGCGGTAGTACGCTCAATGCAACGGACTTAATTAATCCTAAGTCGGCATTGTCAGGCGAAAAGCCTGTGCTTAAAAAAACTAAAAATTGGTTTTTGCCTTTAGATACAATGCAACCCCAAATAGAAGCATTTATTGATTCGCATAAGGAATGGAAATCAAACGTTTTTGGGCAATGCAAAAGCTGGTTAAATGCCGGACTTCAACCTCGTGCTATGACACGCGATTTGGATTGGGGCGTAAAAGTACCTGTTGAAGGAGCTGAAGGAAAAGTACTGTATGTTTGGTTTGACGCGCCTATTGGCTATATATCAGCTACTAAAGAATTGTTTGTCAATGATGATTGGCAAAAGTATTGGAAAGATAAGGAAACGAAGCTGGTTCATTTTATTGGAAAAGATAACATTGTGTTTCATTGTATTATATTCCCTGCAATGCTCATGGCAGAAGGCTCTTATATACTTCCTGAAAATGTTCCTGCAAATGAATTTTTGAATTTAGAGGGCGATAAAATTTCTACATCACGTAATTGGGCGGTTTGGTTACATGAATATTTGTTGGAGTTTAAAGATAAGCAAGATACTTTGCGTTACTCATTATGCGCAAATGCTCCCGAAACAAAGGATAATGATTTTACTTGGAAAGATTTTCAGGCAAAAAACAATAATGAATTAGTAGCCATATTGGGAAACTTTGTTAATAGAACACTTGTGCTTACACATAAGTATTATAATGGAAAGGTACCTGTAGCTTCGGAGTATACAAAAGGTGATATTTTATTGTTGGAAGAAATAAGTAAGTTTCCCGATAAAATTGCTTCGAGTATTGAAAACTATCGATTTAGAGAGGCGTTGGCCGAATTGATGAATCTTGCGCGTTTAGGCAATAAATACTTGGCCGATAATGAACCATGGATTTTAATTAAAACAGATGAAAAAAGGGTTCAAACAATTATGAATCTATCGCTTCAAATAGCTGCAAATCTTTCTGTTTTGATGGAACCATTTTTACCATTTTCTTCAAAGCGATTGAATAAAATGTTAAATCTTAATCAAGGATTAAAGTGGAATGATGGAAAACGCACTGATTTAATGCTTGCTGGCCATCAGATAAATGAAGCATCCTTATTGTTTGATAAAATTGAAGATGATGCTATTGCTGCTCAAATTCAAAAATTAGCAGATTCAAAAAAGGCAAATGAAGCGGCCAGTAAAACGATAGAGCCCGCAAAAGCCGAAACATCGTTTGATGATTTTAGTAAAATGGATATTCGTGTGGGTACTATTTTGGAGGCTGAGCGAGTGCCTAAAACTGATAAATTACTGAAATTGCTTATAGATACTGGTATTGATACACGTACGGTTGTTTCTGGTATTGCGGGTTCTTATAAGCCTGAGGATATTATTGGCCAACAGGTTGCTATTTTAGTAAATCTAGCACCACGCAAAATTAAAGGAATAGAAAGTCAGGGAATGATATTGATGGCAGAAAATAATGCAGGAGAGTTAAGTTTTGTTGCTCCAACAAAATTAGGCTTTAATAACGGTGGGGGTATAAAGTAGTTTTTAAAATACATTGAATAATGAAAATAATTAGTGTTTTTATCGTTTCGTTTTTTATATTTTTTCAAATAACATTTTCTCAAAATCAATTGTTAACAATGGAGGATGCTTTTCTTAGGCAGAAAACAACTCTTGCGCCAGCAAAAGTAAAGCAATTGATGTGGGTTGCTGAAAGTACTAATTATTCATATGTTGATACCTTAAATGGAATAGAGTCGCTTTTTATATCAAGTGGTGAAAGTGCTAAACAGCCATCAAAGTTGATTGTTTCGCTAAATGATTTAAATCTTCAACTGGGTCAACATAAGTTGAAGTCGTTGTCTGTTTTCCCTACAATAAAATGGAAAAACTCAACTCAATTTATTTTTGAAACAGAAAAAAAACTGATGCTCTATGATTTGAAAACTACTTTGTTAATGCAAAATGCGAATAGGGATTTTGGTTCAGATGCCGAGAATTTGGACGTTGCAGAGCAAACAAATTATGTAGCTTATACAGTAAAAAATAATTTATTTGTTTTTGATGGTAAGGAAAACTTAATTGTAACAAACGATGCGAATGAAAATATTGTTAATGGAAAATCGGTTCATCGCGAAGAGTTTGGAATAGAAAAAGGAACATTTTGGTCTCCAAATGGTAATTTGTTGGCATTTTATAGAATGGATCAAACAATGGTTACCGATTACCCTATCATTGATTGGACTTCACGACCAGCAAAAAATAATATGATAAAATATCCTATGGCTGGTGATACTAGTCATCAGGTTACTGTGGGTGTATACAATGTAAGAACAGGCAAAACGGTTTTTCTAAAAACGGGTGAGCCTAAAGACCAATATTTAACCAACATTGCTTGGAGCCCAGATGAACAAACTATTTATATAGCAATTTTAAATAGAGATCAAAATCACTTGAAACTAAATGCTTATAACGTAGTTACAGGCTTGCAAGAAAAAACATTGTTTGAAGAGAAGGACGAGAAGTATGTTCAGCCTCAACATCCATTGGTTTTTGTGCCGAAACATCCAACACAATTTGTTTGGCAATCGGAACGCGATGGATACAATCATTTGTATTTATACGAAACATCGGGTAAGCTTATAAAGCAGCTTACAAAGGGCAATTGGGTGGTAACCGATTTTGCAGGTTTTGACGAAAAAGGAACTTCCGCATTTTATACATCAACTGCTGAAAGCCCCATTACACGTAATTTTTATAGTGTAGATTTGAAAAAAGGAAACACACTTAAAATCACTTCGGGCGAAGGAACACATACGGCTTTGTTGAATAAAAAAAATTGCTACATAATTGATAACTTTCAAAGTACAAGTATTCCAAGGGAAATTACAGTTTACACTAACAAAGGGAAACGTGTTAAAACGATAAAACAAGCTGAAAATCCTTTAAAATCGTATAAGTTAGGGCAAATGAGTTTGTTTAAATTAAAATCCGATAGTGGAGATGATTTATACTGCCGCATGTTTAAGCCTGTTGATTTTGATTCAACAAAAAAATATCCAACTATCGTTTATTTGTACGGTGGGCCCAATGTGCAGCTAATAAATAATACATGGAATGGTGGTGGCGATTTGTGGTTTCAATATATGGCTCAGCGTGGATTTGTCGTTTTTACAATGGATAGTAGGGGGAGTGCTAATAGAGGGAAACAATTTGAACAAGCAACATTTCAACATTTAGGAACAAATGAGATGCTTGATCAGTTAGTTGGTGTAAATTATTTGAAGAGTTTAACATTTGTTGATGCTACTCGTATGGGTTTAATGGGATGGAGTTTTGGTGGTTTTATGACAAGTTCTATCATGACTCGTTACCCCGATTTGTTTAAAGTGGCTGTAGCCGGTGGGCCTGTTATTGATTGGACTTATTATGAAATAATGTATACCGAACGTTATATGGATACTCCAGAAAGCAATCCTAAAGGATATGAAGAGTCGAGAGTAATAAACTATGTAGACAATCTGAAAGGAAAATTAATGCTTATACATGGCACTGCCGACCCAGTTGTTGTTTGGGAACATAGTGTTCAGTTTTTAAAAGCCTGTGTTGACAAGGGAAAGCAGGTTGACTATTTTGTTTATCCTGGGCATGAACACAATGTATTAGGGAAAGATAGAGTACATTTATTCAATAAAATAACCGATTATTTTCTACAAAACTTATAATTCTTATCAGTTCTATTTCATTGAATGATTGTTGAGAAAAGACTTCATTTCTTTATGTTTAATAATAAAAGATAGAGCATATTTAAATTTTATTCAATAATAATTTTGTAAAGGATAATTTGCCACAATTTTCCGATGTCTCTAAAAATTTTAATAAAATGATAAACTGTATAATAGTTGATGATGATTTGTTGTCGATAAAGCTAATCGAAAATTTTATAAAAAAAGTCGATTTTCTGAATCTGGATTCTACCTTTACTAACCCAATCTCTGCATTATCATATTTGTCTGTAAATAAGGTTGATTTAATATTTCTTGACATTGAAATGCCTGAAATGAACGGAATTGAATTCATTAAAACATTACATTTTCCCAACTGTCAAATAATTTTAATAACATCTCATAAAGAGTTTGCGATTGAAGCTTTTGAAAACAGTGTCACTGATTATTTGTTAAAACCATTTGACTATCACCGTTTTTACAAAGCAATTAATAAAGCAAAAGATTCTTTTGACAAATACTTCGTGAAGCAGGAAGAAAACGATAGCGTATTTGTAAAAAAAGGAAGCACAATGATAAGAATAAATATTTCTGACATAATTTGGGCCGAGGCTGTTGGAGATTACGTTAAAATTAATACCGAAAAAGACTCTTATGTAATCCATTCAACAATGATTGCGCTTGAAAATAAATTGTCTCCAAAAGATTATTTAAGAGTTCATCGGTCTTTTATCGTTAGAATTGATAAAATAGATACTATTGAAAATGATTCTATTTCATATAATAAAAAGCTTATACCAATTGGTAAGACATATAGAAGTGACGTTTATAAAAGATTAAGAATGATTTAAATTTTTCTATTATTATCTTATGTGTTAACTATTATTAGTAGTGCTTATTTTTTTAGTCCCTCAATCCAACATTGCAGTATATCTCGCTCTTCTTGCGTCATTTTTGTTTTGTTGGCTTGTGGCATTGTTTTAGTTGTAACAGCTCGAGCTAAAATACGGTCGGCATATTTGCGAATGCTATCTTCATTGTCAAACATAATACCGTTGGGTGCCGCTTTTAGTATATCATCCGTTGGGTTTGCCGAATGACAGGGCGTACATCGTTTTGTGATAATTTCATTTACTTCTGTAAAACTTGCTGGAGCATCGTCCTTACAAACCGATTTTGTTTTAGGTGCTGTAACAATAGCCAATGAAATAATGCCAACAATGCCTATTGGCAATATCCATACTGATTTTTCGCCTTTTTCTTTTAAGTTCAAATAATGTTTTACAAACACACTTGCCAGTGATAAGCCCATCAATACAATCCAATTTAAGCTATTGCCATAAGTGCTAGGGAAGTGATTGCTTATCATTATAAAAATAACGGGTAGTGTAAAATAGTTGTTGTGTAAGGAACGCTGTAATGCTTTTTTGCCCAAGCTTGGGTCAACGGGCTTGCCTTGTTTGGCAGCATTTACCATTGCTTTTTGGGAGGGAATAATTATTCTAAAAACATTGCCTGCCATTAATGTGCCTAATATTGCACCAACATGTATGTAGGCTGCACGCGCACTAAATACCGATGTTAAAAACCATGCCGAAACCCCAATAAGTACAAACAAAATAACACCAAATAGTAATACGTTTTTTGCTAAAGCCGATTTACATAATAAATCATAAACTAGCCAGCCAACAACCAGCGTGCTTAGGCCTAATAAAATTCCTGCACTTTCGCTTATATCCATTACAGAAGGGTCAATCAGGTAAGCCTTTGCATCAAGATAATAAACTATTACAAGCAATGTAAATCCAGATAGCCAAGTGAAATAAGCCTCGTACTTGAACCAATGTAAATCTTTTGGAATTTGAGCTGGAGCTATTTTGTATTTTTCAAGATAATAGAATCCACCACCATGCACTGCCCAAAGATTACCTGCAATTTCGTCTCTTAACCCTTTTGTTCTGTTTAAGCTGTTTTCAAGAAATACAAAATAAAATGAAGCCCCAATCCATGCAATACCAAATACTACATGCATCCATCGTATTACAAGATTCATCCATTCTGCTATGTGCGATTGGTAGGTTGTACCTTTTACACAAGCATAACATGTGTATAAAAATACACCCAGCAGTGTGCAATAAAAAAGAACAGTTTTTGTTTCTGTTAATTCTTTAATGCGGTCAGTTGTGTTTTCTGATCGTATTTCTGTTTTTTCTTTTTTTAGTACTTTAATAGCTTTGTTTAGAGCAATTATAATAAAAAAAACAAGTATAGATGGGATTAATACAATTGTTAAATCTATACTATTGAAATTTGTATGAAACGTTTCATTTGCAAAAATCGTAGAAGATATAAATAGAAAGAGAAACAATAGTTTCGTTTTTAAACTTTTCACTTGATTATACTTTAAATGAATGCTTAAATATATAAACAAGTTTAATACATTTGTTAAAATTGCATAAAACAATGAAAACAAAATCAACAATTTTTGGTATACACAGCATCAATGTACTTACAGAAAACGGTTTAAAAGATGCAACACTTATTATTGAAAATGGAATAATATCCGACATAAAGGATGGAAAAATAGATGCTGACTTTGTTGTTGAAGAGCTTCATGACTTGGTTGTTATGCCAGGAATTATTGATTCTCATGTGCACATTAATGAACCAGGGCGAACGGAATGGGAGGGTTTTGAAACCATTACAAAAGCTGCTGTTGCGGGAGGTATTACCACCTTGGTTGATATGCCTTTGAACTCCAGCCCTGTTACAACAACTGTTGCTACATTTCAACAAAAGTTAGATGCTACTGTTGGTAAATTGTATTGCAATTGCGCTTTTTGGGGAGGTGTAGTGCCTGATAACATCAATGAACTCGAAGCTTTAATCAAAAGTGGAGTGTTAGGTATTAAAGCGTTTTTAACACATTCTGGTATTGATGAATTTCCTAATGTAACACTATCCGATTTAAAAGCGGCTATGCCTATTCTGGCCAAATACAATGTGCCACTTTTGGCTCATGCTGAAATAGATGAGATGCATGATGGAATTATACAGTTTGAAAAAAATCCCACTAACTATAAAGCCTATTTGAATTCTCGTCCAAAAGAATGGGAAGACAATGCCGTTGACTTACTTATAGCGCTATGTGAGGAGTTTAAATCTCCAATTCATATTGTTCATCTTTCGTCAGCCAACAACATCGAAAAAATTGCTGCTGCAAAAGCAAAAGGCCTACCATTAACAGTAGAAACCTGTCCTCAATATTTATATTTTAATGCTGAAGATATTCCTAATGCGTCTACCCTTTTTAAATGTGCGCCTCCAATACGGGAGCAAGAAAACAATCAAAAACTATGGGATGCATTAAAAAATGGTACTATTGATTTTATTGTTACTGACCATTCTCCTGCAACTCCTGAACTAAAAAAAATAGAGTCGGGCAATTTAAAAGAAGCTTGGGGAGGTATTGCTAGTATTCAGTTTTCATTGCCTGTGGTTTGGACAAAAGCCAAAGAAAAAGGGTTTAAAGTTTCCGAAATGGCACAACTAATGAGCAATGCTGTTGCTAGGTTTATTGGACAAAATAAAAAAGGAGCTTTGAAAGTGGGTTACGATGCTGATATTGTAGTTTGGAACCCTAACGAACAATTTATTGTACAAAAAGAAAACATATTGTATCGCCATAAAATAAGCCCGTATGTGGGTGAAAAATTGTATGGCGTTGTGAAACAAACTTATGTAGGTGGTAAAAAGGTGTATGAAAACGGAAATTTTTTATCTTTACCACAAGGCAACTTAATTATCCAAAAACATTAAAAGTAAATTATCATGTCAGAAAAAGAATATAAAACATTTCAGGAGTTTTATCCTTTCTATCTCGATCAGCACAGAGAGTTTGGTACACGTGTAACCCATTTTATTGGTACAACACTTTTTTTAGCATTGTTTATTACCGCTTTTGTAACTCAAAACTGGAAGCTTATTCCAATTAGTATTGTTTGCGCATACGGATGGGCTTGGATTGGCCATTTTTTTATTGAGAAAAATAAACCTGCAACGTTTAAATACCCTTGGATGTCATTAAAAGGCGACTTTAAATTGTATTTTGAAATAATTACAGGTAAACAAGGTTTTAGAGGAAATTAAACGATAAAAAAAGTATGGAAATTAAACAGTCAGAAGCACCTGCTTTCACCTCTTTATTAGACATTGCTTCCGAACGTATTGGTGGCAAAGCGCTTGTATGTAGCGATGATTTTTTTGCAGAAAAAGAAAATCTACTAAAACCTGGTCGGGGTATTTTTATTGCCGATAAATATACAGATAGAGGTAAATGGATGGATGGATGGGAATCGCGCAGAAAGCGTGTTCCTGGATACGATTGGTGTATTATTCAATTGGGGGCATCGGGTGTGATTAAAGGTTTTGATATTGATACCAATTTCTTTTTAGGAAATCATCCTCCTTTTGCATCCATCGATGCGTGCTGTGTTGATGAACCTGCTAGCATTGAAGATTTACAGTCAAACAAAGTAAATTGGGTGGAGGTGTTGCCTAAATCGCCATTAAATCATGGTAGTCAGAATTTTTATGAAATAACTAACGATAATGTTTGGACGCATTTGCGCTTGAATATTTATCCCGATGGTGGAGTGGCACGATTAAAAGTATATGGCGAAGTATTTAAAAATTGGGATGTTGTAAAAGCTGACGAGCAGGTTGATTTAGCGGCTGCCGTGAATGGTGCAAAATCAGTGCTGTGCAACGATATGTTTTTTAGTCACATGGATAACTTAATTATGCCGGGTCGTGGTGTAAACATGGGCGATGGTTGGGAAACCAAGCGCAATAGAACACCTAACAATCGCGATTGGGTTGTTGTTCGTTTGGCTCATAAAGGCGAAATAAAAAAAGTGCTAATAGATACGTGTCATTTTAAAGGCAATTATCCTGATACGTGTTCATTAGAAGGAATAAATACAACAGATAAAAATGTTGATTTTAATAATCCTAATTTAGTGTGGACTGAAATACTTCCAAAAATGAAGTTGGAAGCTGATTACGAGCATTTTTTTGAAAAAGAAATAGTCAATGCCGGACCATTTACACATGTGCGGTTAAACATTTTCCCTGATGGAGGTGTTAGTCGTATGCGATTGTTTGGGTTTGTGAAGTAATTTTAACACGACCTAAAGGGAGTGACGAAAGGCTAAAAAATGAGAATAAATGAACTTCCTACAGTCTTCGACAAGCTCAGAGTGACTGCGCGCTGTCATATTGAGCCTGTCGAAATATGTGCGTTAGCCATGCTTAATGTAATGATTTTTGGCTTTAGCCAAAACACAACATAACAACAATTGTTTTAAAGCTAAAAAATGACAATAGAAGAATTAAATACTATCGACCGAAATATTGCTTTTGATGAGCTGTTCAAATGCTGTGGTTGTACTATTTGGGCGCAAAATTTGATTGATTTCAGGCCTTATAAAAATAAAGAAGAGTTGTTGCGTTTGTCTGATATGATTTGGACAAGTTGCGAAAACGAAGAGCTGTTGGAAGCGTTTTCACATCACCCTAAAATTGGTGATTTAAAAAGTCTTGAAAAAAAATTTGGTTCTACAAAAGAATGGGCATCGGGCGAACAAGCAGGCGTGAATGTTGCAACCATAAAAGTATTGGAGGAGCTTGCACAAGCAAATGAAGCGTATGAAAATAAATTTGGCTACATTTTTATTGTTTGCGCTACTGGAAAAACAGCTGACGAAATGCTCGATTTATTAAAAATACGCTTGTTGAATGATGATGAAAAAGAGTTGAGAATAGCCAAAGAAGAACAAAATAAAATAACACATATCCGTTTGGAGAAATTACTTGCATCATGAGTCAAATAACAACACATGTTTTAGATACTTCTATTGGTAAGCCTGCACAAGGCGTATCTATTG
The DNA here is from genome assembly GCA_049651825.1 of Bacteroidia bacterium. Lineage (GTDB taxonomy): Bacteria > Bacteroidota > Bacteroidia > 2-12-FULL-35-15 > 2-12-FULL-35-15 > 2-12-FULL-35-15. The sequence goes on along the minus strand of JBASCV010000328.1, from coordinate 17,434 downwards.
TATTAAAACAATTTAAAAATTCAGAGTGGAACGTGTTGGGTGAGGGGAAAACCAACAGCGATGGACGTTTGCCGAATTTGCTGAATGCAGATGTAAAATTACAAGCGGGTGTTTATTATTTAGTTTTTGATACGGCTTCGTATTTTAAAGCTCAAGATAAAAAAGCGTTTTATCCCGAAGTAACAATCGCTTTTGAAGTTACTGATACATCACATTATCACGTGCCATTGTTGTTAAACCCTTATGGATACTCAACATACAGAGGGAGTTAATACCCTTCTTAACCTCCCCTCAGGGGAGGAATTATTAAATGAATACAGATAAACACATAAATTAACTAACACAAAACATCCATACTCCCTCTCCTGTGGAGAGGGGATTAAGGGGAGAGGTCATTATGAAACTATCAATTCCAAACAATGCAAAAGAAACTATTTTAGCTGAATTAGGACAAGCTAATAAAGCCTTTCAAAAAATATATCCAGGCGATAAACCTGATAGACAGCCTGTGCATACCGTATATGGTGGTGCCGATTTGTTTACTGCAGATTCTGCCGAAAAAATGGCGCAAGCGGCTTTGAATACGCTCGTAAGTAATGCGCCTAATTTTGTGGAGTTTGCAAAAGCCATCGAATTGCCAGGACATGAATCACTGCCAACCGATGCTAAAGAAATTGATGCATTGACTCAGAAATTGGATAGCTATTCTGAAGCCGAGCGTAAACAACACGTTGCTTGGTTGGCCTACACTACTTATAACAAGGTTATAAATAAATTAAAAACAGAGGCGTTAGAAGATTTTCGTATCGATTTTGAAGACGGCTTTGGAAACCGTTCGTGGGAAGAAGAAGACGCTACTGCTGAACGTGCTGCAAAAGAAGTTGCAAAAGGCATGAAGTTAAATTCATTGCCTCCTTTTATAGGCATACGTATTAAGCCATTTACCGAAGATTTGAAAGAGCGAGGTGTTAGAACATTAGATATATTTCTTACAACACTGGCAGAAGAAACAGGAGGGAAGTTACCCGCAAATTTTGTGGTGATGTTGCCTAAAGTTACTATACCGGAGCAAATTACAGCGTTGATTCGCTTGTTTGAAACCATTGAAGCAAATACACAAATAGCGCCAGGTACGCTTAAAATGGAGATGATGGTTGAAACTACCCAAGCAGTAATTGATAAGGATGGGAAAAATCCGTTAAGAGCTTATTTGGAAGCTAGTAAAGGGCGAATGATTGCAACTGCTTTTGGTACTTATGATTATACTGCTGCATGTAACATTACTGCTAAATATCAGGATATGGGTCACGCAGTGTGCGATTTTGCTCATCATTTTATGAAAGTGTCTTTAGGTGCTACTGGTATATGGCTTTCAGACGGTGCCACCAATGTGATGCCAATAGGGCCACACAGAGGCAACAATCTTACTCCAGAGCAATTAGCAGAAAACAAAGCTGTTGTGTTTCGTAGTTGGAAAAAAGCATTTAATCATACTCGTTATTCATTGTGGAAAGGTTTGTATCAGGGGTGGGACTTGAATCCTGCGCAGTTTCCAATGCGTTATGCTGCGGTGTATTCATTCTTTTTAGAAAGTTACGAAGATGCTGCTAAGCGTTTAAAAGCCTTTGTTGAAAAAGCTGCCAGAGCAACACTTACCGATGATGTGTTTGATGATGCTGCTACAGGACAAGGTTTGCTTAACTATTTTTTAAGAGCTATGAACTGTGGTGCCATATCTGCTGAAGATGTTATGGCTACAGGTCTTACAATGGATGAAATTCGAACACGTTCATTTCTTAAAATATTAGAGGGTAGGAGGAAGAAAGAAGCATCTATATAGATATTAAATGTGTAATGGAAGATATTAGATGTAAACAAAAACATAAATTCTTTACAAACTCTATCTTCCCTTATACATTTTCCATCATGAATTATTTCCTATGTTAAAGCTTAAGCGTATTCACCACATTGCCATTATTTGTTCTGATTATAACAAATCAAAAGCTTTTTATACTGAAGTATTAGGATTTACAATAATAAATGAAGTGTATAGAGCGGAGCGGAAATCATATAAGCTTGATTTAGCGCTTAATGGTCAATATGTGATTGAGCTATTCTCTTTTCCTAATCCTCCAAAGCGTCTATCTAACCCCGAAGCTATGGGTTTAAGGCACATAGCTTTTGAGGTTGATGATGTTGAGCATTGTGTTCAATTATTAAAACAAAAAAACGTAGTAACAGAACCTATTCGTATAGATAAAAACACTGGTAAGCTTTTTACTTTTTTTTCTGATCCAGACGAACTGCCTATAGAGCTCTATCAAAAATAGAGCCGTGATTTTATTTTTAAAACAGCTTCTTTGTTTTACTCTTCTATATTTTTCATTGCCATTAGAAGAGTGTAAGCTCCTTGTGTAACAATGTTTTTTGAAGCAATGTCTGCGTCATTAACTAGCGTTATTTGTGTGAAATTATTTTCCGTTGCCAGCGTTTTTATTTCTATTAATTGAAAGGTGTTTTTATTCATTGTTTCGAATATGTAATCTTTTCCTTCAAAATGAACAATAGCATCTGATGCTATTACATACGCATTGTTATTGTTTACTTCAATTTCTGCATTCATAAACATGCCCGGTAACAATGTTTTATCATACTTTTCGAAATGACAATGAACCACAATGTTTCGTTCTTGTGATAATTCTCTGCCAATTAATATAATTTCACAGGCATGTTTTTTTTCGGGATTAGAATTCGTGTAAGCATTTAGCTTTTGCCCTACGTTTAGCTTGTCAATATCTTTTTCAAACACATACAGTGCTAAATGAATATCTGTGGGATTTACCATCTCAAAAAGTATATCCGAAGGATTTACATATTTCCCAATATTGGCATTTACTTTTGTGATATATCCATTAATTGGCGAAACAATTTTTATACTCCTTGAAAGACTTGTTTCATTCAACGTTTCAGGATTAATACCTATTAGTTTTAGTTTTTCACTTAGCGATTTTACCAATATTTTTTGAGAAGTAAAATCTGATTTTGCTTGCTGAAAAACTTTGTCACTACTTGCTTTACTTTTGTTTAATTCCTCTTGTCTTAAAAACTCTGCTTCAATAAACTCTAACTTCGATTTTGCCGTTAAATACTCTTGTTGAATAGAGATGTATTGCTGATCTTCCATTGTTGCAATTTCTTCGCCTTTGTTTACGTGAGTGCCAGGCAATAATCTTGTTGATTTTAAATAACCACCTAATGGGATACTTATTGATACCATGTTTTGTGGAGGGACATCAATTGTTCCATTGACTTTTAAAACCGATGAAATTGTTTTTTGTTCCAATTTACTAGTTGAAATGTTTGTGTTTTTTAGCTGAGCATCAGTAAGTTCTATACTGTTTTCAGACAATGCTTCTGTTTTAGTTTCGTCTTTGGGGCTGCCACAACCTGTAATTATAGCAACTATTAATAAAATTAGAGTGTGTTTTAACATGGCTTTTATGGTTTAGAGGTTAGGTAATTGATTTCGCTAGTTGTTTGATATAGTGCATCTAATGCGTCTATGTAATCGTTTTTTATTCGTATTCCATTATTGATAAGCATTGTCCATTCTAAATAATTAATTTCACCATTATAGAATTGTTTTTGAGCTGTTTCAATTAGTGTTTCGGCATTTTTTAATCCAGTTGTTTCATAATACATAATTGTTTGTTGTTGTGTTTTACTTTTTACAATAAGTGCTTCATATTCATTTTTTAGTGCGTTTAACCCATTTTGATAATTATTTTCTGCAATTAATTCTTGTGTTTTGCTTGCACTTATTTTCCCTTTTTGTGCACCATAAAATAAGGGTAACCCAATTCCAAATTGTATAGAATTAAATCGATTTGTTGTTGAATAAAATAAATTATCCGCCCCAATCCCTTGAATGCTCTGGTTATTTATTCCCAAAAGCAATTCGGGCAACAATTTAGATTTTTCTAATTCGGTATTGAGTTTTGAAGCAATTAGTTGTTGTTGTAAAATTGTTGTTGCTGGATGGCTGTTAATAATAGATGTATCAATAAATTCATTCAGCTCTCTTTTGATATTTTCTTTTAGTGGTAAATATTTTTTTCTAGTATTTAACAATAATTGAAATTTCAACTGATACGTTTCAATATCTGTGTTAATATTATTTAGTTGGATGCGAATTTGAGCCCTTTGATTTTCGGCTGTTAGTTGTTCTAAAATGTTGCTTTCTCCTTTTTCAAGTCGTAGTTTGGATTTTTCAGCAAATAGCCTATAAATACTATCTGTTTGCTCTAGAAGTTCTTGTTTTTCTTTTAAAAACAGGAGCTTGAAAAATGTTTTTCTTACTTCGGCTTTTATTTCATTTTCTTTAAGCGTAACTCCAACCAACCCAATGTCCGATTTTTGATTTTGCAATTGTTTCTTTTTTCTATATACTGTAGGAAATGAAATTTGTTGAGAAATTCCAAAGCGACTATCATAATAAGCAGAGTTTATTTGTCCATACTCTCCACTAATACTTGTTTGTGAAACATCAAAAGTTGTAGCTTTCAATTTGTTTTCATATTCAGCATTAAGAACTTCATTTTTTATCAATAGATTGTTTTTTAAGGCTGTATCTATCGCTGCATTTAAAGGGATGGTGTTTTGAGCAATAGATACATTCGAATACGTTAAAAACAAAATTGCAATTGTTGCAATTTTAGTAAGTTTATTTTTAGTCGCACCTTTTTCAAATAGCACGTATAACACTGGCAGCACAAATAAAGTAAGAAGCGTTGCTAAAAGTAGTCCGCCAATTACAACAGTTGCTAGTGGTCTCTGAACTTCGGCACCATTGCCATTGCTAAGTGCCATAGGTAAAAAACCAAGTGATGCTACAAAAGCAGTCATTAAAACGGGCCTCAGTCTTATGCGAGTGCCTTCTAACACAACTTTTTTGAGATCGCTTTCTCCATTATTTTTTATTCGGTTAAATTCTGCAACTAATACAATGCCGTTTAGCACCGCAACTCCAAACAGTGCTATAAAACCTATTCCAGCACTTATGCTAAAGGGCATGCCTCTGAGGGCTAAAAACAAGATACCTCCTATTGCCGAAAGTGGTATTGCTGAGTAAATCAATAGACCATGCTTAATAGATCCAAAAGCAAAATAAAGTAATATAAAAATTAGCAAAAGCGAAAGTGGAACGGCAAGTGAAAGACGCTTTTTTGCTGCTTCAAGATTTTCGAAAGCTCCACCGTATGTTACATAATATCCCGATGGAAATTTTATTTTTTCTTCCACCTGTTTTTGCATTTCTTTTACAACCGTTTGTACATCTGTGTTTCGCACATTAAAGCCTACTATAATTCTACGTTTTGCATCTTCGCGTTGAATTTGATTCACGCTTTCTTCTAACACTATATCTGCAACCTGATTCAACGGTATTTGTGTCCCTGAAGGTGTTGGAATAAGAAGGTTTTGCACATTTTCAATGTTCTTTTTTTCTTCTTCTTTGATTCGAACTACCAAATCGAAACGTTTTTCGTCTTCAAACACGAGTCCACTGCTTTGGCCAGCAAATGAGGTGTTTAAAATTTTGTTGATGTCTTTAATGTTTAAGCCATACGCAGCAATTGCATTGCGTTTGTATTTAACAATAAGTTGAGGCATGCCGTCCAAGGGTTCTACATAGACATCTTGTGCACCACTTACTTTAGATACAATACCACCTAATATTTTTGAATATTTGGATAAGGTGTCTAAATTTTCACCATAAATTTTACAAACTACGTCTTGTTTTGCACCCGTCATTAATTCGTTAAATCGCATTGCTACAGGGTATTGAAAGCCGAATGTAACTCCAGGTATATTTTTTAATTCTTTACTCATTTTTTCAGAAAGTTCATCCCACGATGATGCGGATGTCCACGCTGATTTTTCTTTTAGTATAATCATCATATCTCCTGCATCTATTGGCATTGGGTCTGTTGGGATTTCTCCGCTTCCTATTTTACTTACAACGCGCTCTACCTCTGGAAACTTTTCCAATAAAACGCTTGCTCCTTTAGTGCATGCTTCGATGCTTGTTTTTAGGCTACTTCCAGGTAAAACCCTTGTTTCAACAGCAAAATCTCCTTCCGGAAGTGTTGGTATAAACTCTCCGCCCATGCTAGATAAAATGATAATTGCAATCACAAAGAGTGAAACAGAGCTTGCTATGATGGTTTTAGGGTAATCTAGAACACGTTTTAAAAACGTTTGATGAAAAGTTGTTAAGTAGTCCATCATCTTATCAGAAATGTTTTTTTTACTTGTAGTTTTTTTATTTAAAAAAACTGCACTCATCATAGGTATGTAGGTAACAGATAATATAAATGCACCAAGTAAAGCAAATGCAACCGTTTGTGCCATTGGTTTAAACATTTTCCCCTCTATTCCTTCCAAAGAAAAAATGGGAAGATATACCACAAGAATAATAATTTGACCAAATAGCGCACTGTTCATCATTCTGCTTGCCGAATGTTTTACTTCTTCATCCATTTCCGACTGACTAATACGTAGTGAGTGTCCGATTTTACTTCTGTGACTCATATTGTGCATTACAGCTTCAACAATAATTACTGCACCGTCTACAATTAAACCAAAATCTAATGCACCCAAACTCATGAGGTTGCCACTTACACCAAAAATATTCATCATAATGATTGCAAATAACATTGCTAATGGTATAACCGATGCAACAATAAAACCTGCTCTAAAGTTTCCTAGAAAAAGAACCAATACAAAAATTACAATTAAAGCCCCTTCCATTAAATTCTTTGATACGGTGCTAATGGCGCTGTTTACCATTTTTGTTCTATCTAAAAAGGGCACAATTTCAACGCCTTCGGGTAGCGTTTTACTTATTTGAGCAATTTTGTTTTTAACATCTTCAATCACTCTGCTACTATTATCGCCCTTTAGCATCATTACTACTGCTCCAGCTACTTCGCCTTCATTGTTATACGTAATTGCACCATATCGTGTGGCACTTCCAATGCGTACTTCGGCAACATCTTTTATTAAAACTGGAGTTCCATTTTCTAAATTTTTAACTACAATATTGTTTATATCATTTATGTTGCCTATTAATCCTTCACTTCGTATATATAATACGGTAGAAGCTTTTTCGATATAGCTACCTCCCGTATTTTCATTGTTGTTTTCTAATGCTTTAAAAATGTCGTTAATGCTTATGTTGTTGGCTTTTAGTGTTGATGGATTTATTGCCAATTCGTATTGTTTTAATTTACCGCCAAAACTACTCACATCAGCAACGCCTTTAACTCCAATAAGCTGTCTGCGAATAATCCAATCTTGTATGGTACGTAGCTCTATTAAATCGTATTTTTTTTCATAACCAATTTTGGGCTTTATTACGTATTGATATATTTCACCTAATCCTGTTGTAACAGGAGCGAGTGTTGGTATCGCTATTTCTTTAGGAATTTGACTTTCAGCGTTTTTTAATCGTTCTGTAACCTGTTGTCTTGCCCAATATACATCTACATCATCATTAAAAACAATCGTTACAAGCGATAACCCAAAACGAGAAAAGCTTCTCATCTCTTTTAATCCAGGTATATTACTATTTGCTTGTTCAATTGGAAAGGTTACTAAACGCTCAATATCTAGTGCTCCATATGATGGAGCTGTTGTAATAATTTGCACCTGATTGTCGGTAATATCGGGTACAGCATCAATCGGTAGCTTTGTAAACTGATAGCTACCATAGCCTACAAGGGCTATTATAAATAAACCTACTATAAGTTTATTTTTTATAGAAAACGATATAATCGTATTAAGCATAATTTTATTGTTTAATGCATAAATGAAATACACAATGCAAGTGCATTATGAAAACGGCAGTATTATTTTGCTAAGAGATTAGATTAACAAGCTTTTGGCGGTTGCCAAATATTTCCACAGAAGTTGGAAAGATAATCATCTTCGTTGTAGTGCGAAGGTTTTTCTATAAAGGATACGTTAGGAATAACAAACTCAAATTTTTCTGTTGTTAGAACACCAATAACACTATGAGATACCGCACAGTCGTTGGTTTTGAAGGTAGCTTTTGATGATCGTTGTGGTTATCGTTGTGGTGGTGATTTATATTTTTAGTATAATGCTCTGCCAAATAACTCAGTAGTGTTTCGTTTTTGTTTTCTTGCTTATGTTCTATATAGTGCTCAATAAGTGTGGGTAGCTTTAATAGCTGATGTAGTTCCATGTTTGAGAACAGGAATGTAAACAATAACGATATGGTTATAACTTGTTTCAACAATACAAAATTACATATAATTTTTATGTTTTATCTTTTCTACTGCTATTTTTTATTTCTTATTCGTTTCTTTAATTCTTCAATGCTTAGTAAAATAAGCTCGTTGGTGGCTGGTAGTTTAAATTGTGGCTCATATTCATGATTAGCCACACTCGAAATAGCATCTTTTATAGCTAACCATGTTGCAAAGGCCAATAAAAATGGTGGTTCTGCCACCGCTTTGCTTTTGCGAATAGCATTGGGGTTGGGTGCATTTTGTAATAGAGCCGTTCTAAAATCTTCCGGAATATCTTGCACCGAAGGTATTTTGTAAGTGTCTGGCGAATGGTTCAACAAATGACCCTTGTCGTTCCATTTTACTTCTTCCGTTGTACACCAGCCAACCCCTTGTATATAGCCGCCTTCCACTTGTCCGATGTCTAGTCCCGGATTGATAGAATCTCCAACATCATGCAAAATATCTGTTCTTAAATTTTTGTGAAACCCCGTAAGTGTATCTACTATTACTTCGCTTACACACATACCAAATGCAAAATAGTTAAATGGTTTGCCCCAGCCAGTTATTTTGTCCCAACCAACATTGGGTGTTCGGTAAAAGCCTGTAGCACTCAAACTTACTTGGTTAAAATGTATCAAAGGCATTGCATCCGCAAAGGCCATTTTATTATAGGGTATTAACTTATCATAAATGTAATCGTTTTCAAAAACAATGTTTTCGGGTAGCGATTGTTTTTCAGGTCTTTTTTTAGAAAACTCTATAGCCATTACTTCTGCTATGCGTTTTTTTAATTTATCAATTGCATTTTTTACAGCCATTCCATTAAGGTCGGTTCCTGCCGAAGCTGCTGTTGCCGATGTGTTTGGAACTTTGGAAGTGTTTGTTGCATTCACTTTTATTTTCGAAACACTAATGCCTAATTCTGCTGAAGCAATTTGGGCAATTTTTGTGTTTAGCCCTTGTCCCATTTCCGTTCCTCCATGATTGACAAGCACGGTGCCGTCTTTATAAATATTTACAAGTGCACCTGCTTGATTCAAAAAAGTAGTGGTAAATGAAATGCCAAATTTAACAGGTGTTATAGCGATTCCTTTTTTATAAAACTCATTTTTCGAGTTAAATTCGTTGATTGCCTTTCGTCTGTTTTTATAATCCGATGAAAGCATCAATTGGTCATGCATGGTATGCAAACGGTTCAATTCAACGGTTTGTCCATAATGCGTAATATTGTCCGTATCTATTCCATAAAAATTCAGTTGACGTACATCCGCTGCATCCATTTTTAAAAAACGCGCAATACGGTCAATAATAGCCTCCATTGCAGCTGCACCTTGTGGGCCACCAAACCCTCTGAATGCTGTATTAGACGGGAGGTTTGTTTTGTATGCTTTCCCGGTTACAAGCATGTTGGGAATGTAATAACTTCCATCTGCATGCAACATGGCTCTTTCCAAAATAGCTAAGCTCAAATCAGTTGCACATCCACCATTTGCATTTTGTTCTACTTTTAATGCTGTAATTTTTCCAGTGCTCTCAAATCCTACTTCATAACTGAAAAGATAAGGATGTCGCTTGCCTGTCATTATTTGATCATCATCTCTGAATAAGCGAATTTTAACAGGTCGTTTGGTGGCGTTACAAAGCAATGCTGCCCAAGCTGCTGTCCAGTTGGCTTGTGTTTCCTTGCCTCCAAACGCACCGCCCATCCTGCGAATTTCTACTACAATTTCGTTTTTAGGAATACCCAATACTTCCGAAATTATTGCCTGTGTTTCTGATGGATGTTGTGTGGAGCTATAGGCTGTTATTTCACTGTTTTCGCCTGGTATGCACAAACAAGTTTGTGTTTCTAAATACCAATGTTCTTGGGCACCTGTTTCCAGTTCTCCACTTAAAACATGTACTGATTTTTTTAGTTCGCCTTCCGCATCCCCACGTTGCATGGTGCGGACTGGGCCTAACAACGTATTTTTTTCAATAGCTGTTCTAATATCCAAAATAGCTTCTAAGGGCTCATAATCAATTGTTATCAGCTTTTCGGCAGCAATAGCAATCTCGTTCGATTCCGCAGCAATCAGCACTATTGCTTGTCCTACGCAAACTACTTCGTTTTCAGCAAGACATACCTCATCGTGTATAACAGGCCCCATTTGGTTAATGCCAGGAATATCCTTGTAACAAAGCACCGCATGAACGCCTTTTAATTTTTTTGCTTGTGTTAAATCAATGGCTTTTATTTTTGCATGTGCATGCTTGCTATACACAATCCTTCCAATAAGTAGTTGCTCGTTTACAAGCATATCGTCTATATAAACAGATTCGCCACTTACGTGTTTTGCGGCACTGTCGTGAGGTATCGAATTATTCATGTGTGTTACGCTGTTTTAAAAATTTGCTGCTAACTACTTTCTACAAACTACAAATTACCAACTATAAACTACCAACTAAAACTTCTGTTTCATTCCAAAATTTTAACAATAAATTTTTAGAAACAATACTTCTAAATTCTGCTCCTGATCGAGCATCCGAAATAGGTGTGTATTCTTTTTCTATCAATAGCATTGCTTCTTCTACATTTTGTCTGTTCCATTCTTTGCCTATTAAATAGGCTTCAGTTGTTGATGCTCGTTTGGTTGTTGCTGCCATCCCTCCGTAAGCAAGTGTAATAGCCGCTACGTTTTTGTTTTTTACCACTAAACTAAATCCCGCACTTGCTGTTGATATATCAAGGTCTTTTCGTTTCGATACTTTATAAAACTTTACAATTGTTTCTTTTGGTGGCACAGGTATTATTACTTCTGTAATCAGTTCGTTTTCTTTGCGTTCCGTTTGTCTGTAGCCAATAATAAAGTTGTTGATATTTACTTTTCGTTTGCCCTCAATACTTTCTAAAACAATATCAGCATTGTAGGCCATTAGTACTGGTAATGTGTCTCCAATTGGTGATGCAGAGCCAAGGTTGCCGCCAAGTGTAGCAACTGACCGTATTTGTTTTGATCCAAACACAGTTAATGCATCGTACAATGCTGGTAATTTTTCTTTTGCAACTTTCTTCACTTCTTCTAAACTTAATCCAGCTCCAACTATTATTTCTTGCGAATTTGCTGTTGCATTTTTCAGTTCGGCAACACCCGATAAATCAATTATGTTTGTTAGTAATTCATTCTTTTTAGTAACACGCAATGCAATATCTGTTCCACCATTAACAACAATAGCATTTTGTAATTTATCTTTTAGTACTAATGCTTCTGCTTTTGTTTTAGGCTTGTAATAATTTTGTGTGTTGGTATGTATTTCAATGCTAGTTGTGTTTTTATGAATATCTAGTAATTGCTCTATCGTTTGTTTTTCTGTAGCAGTAAAGTAGTCGTTCTCTTTTCTTGAACATGCTTTCAATCCGGCATCAATGATAGGTTTGTAGCCTGTGCATCTACATAGATTTCCTGTAAGAGCATCTTCTATACTTTCTTTACTGCAAACAGCTTCGTTTTTATAAAGCGCAAACAACGACATTACAATACCCGGAGTACAATACCCACACTGACTGCCATTACAATCAACCATGGTTTGCTGAACGGGATGTAAAATAGTTTCACTATTTTGGGTTGATTTTAAATTCTCAACAGTAATTAATTGTTTTCCATGTAACATCGGTAAAAATACCAAGCACGAATCCCAAGCTTGGTATTCCATTTTATTGTTTTTTAGTTCACCGATCACTACCGTACATGCCCCACAATCGCCTTCTGCACAGCCTTCTTTCACTCCTTTGTGGGCTGGATTTTTTCTTAGATAATTTAAGACTGTTGTAGTGGGAGTTACGTGTTCATTGAAATCAATGGTTTGTATTTGTCCATCCAATACAAATGAAATAGTTTGTTGCATGAGGTGCAGTTTTTTATAATTTCTCAGATTGAAAGGTAGTAAAAAAAGAATAAACGAAGAAGTTTTTTTGTGTAAATGGAAGTGATATGAGCGACCACACCTACTCAACCAACTTTATCGGTAATGTAATGTTTTTAGTTACTTTCTCACCATTAATGGTTGCGGGTTTCCACTTAGGCATTAGTAGTAAAACCCTAAGTAGTTCTTTGTCGAGTTCTGTATTTAACCCTTTTGTAATGGTTGGATTTGTTACTTTCCCTTTTTTGTCAATTGTTAATTTTACTTCCACAATTTGTTTTGCTAAATTCACATTTGTATTGATAAGTTGTTTGTTGAACTTGTTTTTAATAAACGATAGCAATGAATCTTGTCCTCCTGTGTATTCTGGCAATGTCTCTATTGGTGATGGTTTTGATGCCGATAGCGAATAAATAGCATCTTCCGTAGTTGACACTTCTTGTTGTGGAGCATAAGCAATATTACTAGCACTTGCAGGAGCTTGGTCGGCAATACTGCTTTTTTTAGCTTTGCTAATGGCTTCCTTTTTATAGTTAATTGATTTTTCGCTACTTTTTACTAAAGCATCATCAGCTTCATATTTATCAGCTTTAGCTCCTTCTGTTAGTGATTTTTCAACTATTATTGGTGCTGAAGGCATAGATGACTTTTCTTCTGGACTAGCTGCTTTTCTTGAATCTTTTGCAATTTCATTTAGTTCTTCGTCAGCTAAAGCGAGATCTTCATTTTTAGGTACATTTTTGTTAGAAGCTCCTCCAACACCTTTATTTATTAAGCTGTTTATATCATCATTGGCTCTTGTAACAGAATTAGTTCTTGTCGCTTGTTCGTTTGTTAAAGGCTCATTTTCCTGTAAACGATTTCTATCGTATGTTTTTTCATTTTCTAATGACGCCTGTCCTTTTGCTTCTGCATTGCTATCTTTGGGTCCTTCTTGCAAAGCGTTTTCTGAACTCACTTCGGCTTCTTCGCTAGATATTGATTCTGGTGGAGATGGTGCTGGTAATACAGCTTCATCCTGTTTTAATGCAGCCATCTCATTGTTGTTATTCAGTAAATTAAAAAAGAAAACACCGCCAATTAATAATAAAATACTAGCAGCAATGGATAATACAATTTTGTAGTTAATGGATATTATTTTTGTTTCTTTTTGTGATGATATGCGTTTGTTTACTTCTGACTTGATTGTAGAGATGCGATTCCTGTCTTTTAGTGTTTCTAGTCCTTCCATAGCATCCGAACATAGTTCACAGCTCAATAAATGTCGTTCAACTACATGACAGTCCTTTGCACTGAGCTTTTTGTCAATGTAATCAAACAGCATTTGTTCTGATAAACAATCTGTTTCGGAAAATATGTTATGGTTTAAAGCGTCTTTCATTTCTTATTCAACATCATTTTAGCTGTGCTTCCATGCAGTTTTTTAAATTTCGTTTGCCATTTTGTATATAGCTTTTTACATTATTCATTGTAAAGCTCGTTGCTTCTGTAACTTCTTGATAACTCTTTTCTTGTAAAAAAAACAATTCAATACACAGTTTCTGTTCAGCATTGAGTCCTTTCATGCACTCTTCCATTTGTGTTAACTGAATTTCTTTCGTGTTTTTAGGAGTAAGATGCAATTCTTGTTCCGATTCCATAAAAATGGCTAAATCTTTATGCATTTCCTTGTTGTGCTTCAATTTTGTAGCTCCTGCACGCAGTTGCATTAAGCAATAGTTTTTACAAACCATATGCAACCATGCTTTAAATTGCTCAATTTCGTGTTTTTTGAGGTCGATGAGTAGTTTTTCGAAAATTTGCATACTTGCATCCTGTGCATCATCTTCGTCTTTCAGGTATTTTACACAAACTCCCAATATTAAATGTGTATAGCGTTGAAACAGCGCTCCTACAAAAGTAGAATCACCAGTTTTTTTGTACTGGTAAACCAATTCAGTGTCGCTATAACTATTTAAAGAGGTTGAATTCATCTGTTATAAACAAAAATACAATTTTTTGGGATATAAATTGTTTGATAGGTTTTGAATGAGCTGTTTTTCTGCGCCCACTGCTTTGTTTTAAAAAAAGTAAATATTTTTTATGGAATCATAAAACTTAATGCATCTCTCTATCAAAACCAGAAAAAAACGATTAACTAAACATAAAAATTCTATCTTATGAAAACAAACACAATCAATATCAGTTTTTCAAAAAGAAAAATGATAGCTGCGGCCCTAATTTTTAGTATAGGTTACAATTCTGTAAAAGTTTTTGCAGCAACAGCAGAAAAAGTAATCAAGTCAAAAATTGAAAGCGTAACAGTTTTTACTTCGGGCGCACAAATATCAAGAGCCGCCACCGTATCAGTTAATCCTGGTAATACAACATTGGTTTTTGAAAGTTTGGAGCCATCTATTGATGTTCGTAGCATACAAGCGAGTGGTAATGGAAATTTTATAATTATGGATGTTCAGCATGTAATAAAATACCCAGAAATAAGAACATCAACCGCTGTAATCGCACCTAAAAATGCAAAACACATTCTCTTGCTTCAAGATTCTATTGTTGAACTCGATTTTGATTTAGAAGAAATAGCAACAAAGCGTGAAGCTCTGAATATTGAAAAAACTACATTGTTAAACAATCGTATGATAAAAGGCGAAACAAAAAAAGATACGCTTAATTTATTGAAAGAAGCAATGTTTTATTTGCGCGAAAAATTAAATAATATCAATTCCGAATTGATGAAATTAAAAAAGCAGGAGTATGCATTACAAGCCAAACGTGTACGATTGGAAAACGATTTATCGTTGCTGCAAAATTATAATGTAAATACCAACGATATTCCTAAAGATGAAACCAAATATCAAATTGTTGTAACTGTATCAAGCGAAACAATGGCTAGTGGTAATGTTGTTATCAACTATATGCTTAAAAATGCTGGTTGGAGCCCCTCTTATGATATTCGTGCAAAAGGCGCTACTGGTCATATTCAACTAACCTACAAAGCGCATGTGTTTCAAAATACAGGCACTGATTGGAATGATGTTAAATTAACACTTTCAACCGCTAATCCTAATCAAAGTAATGTAAGGCCTGTGTTGAATACTTGGTGGTTGACGTATTACAATCAATATCCAAATCGTTATTCTTCTTCTGGCGCTAATGCTCCTGCTATGTCCGAAGTGTCTGCAAATAGTGTTTATTCAAAAAAGCAGTTAGATGTAGTTGCCTATGACGATGAGTATTCTGCAAAACCTGTGTTGCAAACTGTGGCTGATTATACGCTTTCTGAAGAAAATATAGTAAACATGGAATATGAAATAAAAATTCCATATTCTATACCTAGTGATGGCAAAACTCATTTCGTTGCAGTACAAAACAAAGAAATAGATGCTCAATACATTCATTTTGCGGCTCCCAAATTTGATAAAGATGCTTTTTTAGTTGCACGAATTACTAATTGGGATGAGTTAAATTTGGTTCCAGGCAATGCAAATATTTATTTTGATGGAACGTTTGTTGGAGAAACACATATTAACTCAAGCAATAGTACTGATACACTTGATATTACACTCGGTCGTGATAAAAACATGGTAATTACACGTGTAAAGCAAAAAGATAAAACAAAAGAAAAAATTGTAGGAGAACAAAAAATGAAAACAGTAACTTATGAGATTACCGTGAGAAACACAAAATCTACTACTTCTGTTTTTAACTTACAAGATCAAATTCCTGTGTCGCAAAATAAAGAGATTGTTATAGCCCTTATTGAAGCTTCTGGAGGAGCCGTAAACACTGATACGGGGATTTTAGATTGGAAAATGAACATCAAACCTAAAGAAACGAAAAAAATAACATTAACTTATTCAATCACTTATCCCAAGGATAAAGTATTAGCGGGCATTTAAAATAAAAAGTGTTGGTAGGTTTTAGTAAGCGCTGATGGATTTATGTCTATCAGCGTTTTTTATTTCTAACATCAATTAGTTTTGCCACAA
This sequence comes from Bacteroidia bacterium, assembly GCA_049651825.1. Lineage (GTDB taxonomy): Bacteria > Bacteroidota > Bacteroidia > 2-12-FULL-35-15 > 2-12-FULL-35-15 > 2-12-FULL-35-15. The sequence goes on along the minus strand of JBASCV010000328.1, from coordinate 1,230 downwards.
TACTAATGGCTATTTCTTGCGGAGTTATTGCTTCTATAGCGATACCAATAGGCATATCAATTTTATTTACTTCATCATCATTAAGTATGTTTGATGCAACCATATTTTTTTTAGCAATAGCAACCTTTCTTTCGCTTCCAATCATTCCGATGTATTGGTGAGGTTTTTTAGAACAGAGGGCTAAAATTTCTCTGTCATAACTATGGTTGTGGGTTAAAATTACAACAAAACAGTTTTCGTCAAAAACTAGCTTTTCAATAGCAGTAGCATGCTGTTCATTGAATATTGTAAATGACCTAAAATCATCTTCTTCAAATGCCTCATAACGCTCGTCAATTAAGCTAACTTCAAAATCGAGTGTTGTTGCATATTTCGCAAGTGCTTTGCCAATATGGCCTGCACCAAAAATGTATAATTTTTTCTTGTTCACAATAGGTTCTATAAAAAGTTCAACCGTTCCACCACAGCACATGGCGAGTTCACTTACAAGGTTGTGAACAACGGTTTGGGGTTCATTTTGTTTTAATACTTCTTGTGCTTGTTCAATCACTTTTTTTTCGAGTGCTCCACCTCCAATCGTGCCATAAATAGAGCCATTGGAGTAAACAATCATTTTTGCTCCTTTTTTTCTGGGTGCGGAGCCTTTGGTATTTACAATAGTACAAACAGCGGCTTTTATACTACTGTTTTCAATTTCTATAATTTTTTGATAGATGCTACTCACAATGCAAAGTAATAAAACAATTGACTAAACATTTGTTTGAATTTTATTTTGATTATTTACAAGTAATCCTCCGCTCATTTTCTCGAATCTTTGATAAATTCACCACAAATTTTCTCAAAAACACTAAGTGCGATGTCTTCCGATAGCTATTGGAATCGAGCTTGTCGAGAAAGCGGGGAGCTTCATACTTTTTTTTACAAATGAAATTTAAACAGTTTCTAAAATTACGTAAAAAAATCAACTATTACTTTCTCAACATCCATTTTAGTGTCTGTTTAACCTGTATTTTAATGAAATACTGAATTAGAATTCCTGCGCTTTTGCTCATGTTTCAATATCCCTGCTTGAATGTAGTCGCGCTCAATATTTACTCGCGGGATGTCAGTCTGAGCTTGTCCTTTAGATTTGCAAAATGTTCTTTGAAAGATTGTAATTATTATTGCAGATTTTCTTTTTTGCTACTTTTTTCTTTTGTTTATATGTGTTAATATGTGAATAAATCAATA
>JBASCV010000327.1:0-19166 GCA_049651825.1 Bacteroidia bacterium | reverse complement strand
AGTAGGTGGGTTACAATGCATGGTTTTGCACTAAATGTAAATGTTGATTTGGGTTATTTTGGAAACATTGTGCCGTGCGGAATAGTTGATAAAGCAGTAACTTCAATGGATAAAGAGTTGGGGTATAAAGTAGATGAAAACGAAGTAAAACAAAAACTCAAAAAACACTTTGCTGATTTGTTTGAGTGCGAGTTTAAATGATTTTGTAAAGAATAAATACTCAACTCCTTAATTTGTGAACTACTACATCATCTACAAGCCTTATAAAATGATTTCCCAATTCACTTCTTCCCACAAAAAGAAGTGTTTGGATATGCTCAATTTTACCTTTCCAAAAGATGTTTACCCTGTTGGGCGATTGGATGAAAATAGTGAAGGTTTGTTGATTTTAACCAACGATAAAAGTTTAAACTATAAGCTTTTAAAGCCCGAATTTGAACATAAGCGTATTTATTTGGTGCAATTGCAGGGAATCGTTACTACTGAGGCTGTAAGGCAGATGGAGGCTGGTATTACCATTGCACTTGATGCAGGGCCATATACAACAAAGCCTTGTAAGGTAAAAGTTGTTAAAAAACCTGAAAATTTGCCTCCAAGAGGGCATCCCATTAGCGACAGGTTGCCCACCTCGTGGATAGAAATGACCTTGACAGAAGGGAAGTTTCACCAGGTGCGTAAAATGACTGCTGGAGCGGGTTTCGCTTGTTTGCGATTGATACGTATTGCGATAGAAGATATTCGCTTAGAAAATATGCAACCAGGCGATGTTAGAGAGTTGAAGAGGGATGCTGTTTACAAAAAACTCCGTATTCAGCAGAATTAAAAAACTACCCCTCTTTTTTTGTTCAAAAATCTTAAAAAAAAGTATTAACAATTTGTTTTTTTTACATCTCCTTTGAACTGTTGTTGCCTTTTGAAAGTGCTGCTAATCTAGGGGAATAAAAAAAAAGCGTTTTATCCTTTTTAAACAGTTATTAACAAAGGGCTTTTGGCCAATTAGCGATTAAAATTTTTTTAACTTTGTGAAACAGTTTAAAAATAGCTAATGAGCGAGTTAAAAAAGATAAAAAAAGCACTAATTTCTGTTTTCTATAAAGATGGTTTAGAGCCGATTATTCATAAATTGAACGAATTGGGTGTACAGTTGTATAGCACTGGAGGCACACAGGAATTTATTGAAAAACTTGGTGTTCCCGTTATTGCGGTAGAGTCGTTGACTTCTTACCCTTCTATACTTGGTGGTAGAGTAAAAACATTGCACCCTAAAATATTTGGTGGTATATTAAGCAGGCGTGAACTTCAAAGCGATGTTGATCAGCTTGAAGAATACGATATTCCAGAGTTAGATTTAGTGATTGTTGATTTGTATCCTTTTGAAGAGACCCTAAAATCGGGCGCTTCTGAAGATGCTATTATTGAAAAAGTGGATATTGGAGGGATATCGCTGATTCGTGCGGCAGCAAAAAACTTTAAAGATGTTGTTATAGTGCCTTCTGTTGCGCAATATTCCTATTTGTTAAATATTCTTACCGAATCAAATGGTGTAAGTACGCTTGCGCAACGTAAAGAGCTTGCTGCTGCGGCCTTTAACGTTTCGTCTCACTACGATACAGCCATTTTTAATTATTTTAATGGCGGCAAAACAAATGTTTTTAAGCAAAGTATTCAAAATTCACAGCCCCTCAGGTATGGCGAAAATCCTCATCAAAAGGGCGTTTTTTATGGTAACTTGGATGAGCTGTTTACAAAGTTGAGTGGTAAAGAGTTGTCGTACAACAACTTGTTGGATGTTGATGCAGCGTTAAATTTAATAGCCGATTTTACCGATACCACATTTGCTATTTTAAAACACAATAATGCTTGTGGTATAGCATCGCGCCCGCAACTAGTTGATGCTTGGAAGTGCGCATTGGCAGCAGACCCTGTAAGTGCGTTTGGAGGGATTTTGATTACAAATGCAACACTTGATTTAGCATCAGCAGAAGAAATTAATAAATTATTTTTTGAAGTAATTATTGCTCCTGATTATGATATGAAGGCTTTGGAACTGTTAAAAACAAAACCGAATAGAGTAATCTTAAAGCAAAATGTGGTGAAATTGCCTGAGTGGAATTTCAGAACGCTCTTGAACGGTGTTATTGCTCAGGAAAAAGATTTGAAAACAGAAAGCAAGCAAACAATGCAAGCGGTAACAAGAATAGTTCCTACTAACGAAGAGTTAACCGATCTTGAGTTTGCAAATAAAATAGTAAAACATACAAAATCCAATACCATTGTGTTGGTTAAAAATAATCAGTTGTTGGCAAGTGGCGTTGGTCAAACATCGCGGGTTGATGCTTTAAAACAAGCCATTGCAAAGGCCGAATCGTTTGGTTTTAGTTTAAAAGGCGCTGTTATGGCATCGGATGCTTTTTTCCCATTTCCTGATTGTGTAGAAATTGCTCATAATGCAGGTATCACAGCAGTAGTACAACCAGGTGGTTCAATTAAAGATAAAGATTCGGTTGCCTATTGCGATGCTAATGGAATGTCAATGGTAATGACAGGTACAAGACATTTTAAACATTAAAAAGAATTGGAAAATTTGACAATTTGTCAATTTGAAAATTATAAAAACAACGTATTATAAACAGATAAATTGAAATAAAGCACAGATTGAACACTTCGATAAATGTCATTTTCAAATTATCAAATTAAATAATTATCAAATTAAATATGGGTGCACTTAGTTTTTTAACACAAGAAATTGCAATTGACTTAGGAACAGCAAATACGCTGATTATTCACAATGATAAGGTGGTTGTAGATGAACCTTCTATTGTTGCCGTAGATAGACTTACAGGAAGACTTATTGCTGTTGGTAAGCGTGCTATGATGATGCACGGTAAAACACACGAAAACATAAAAACAATTCGTCCGTTGCGTGACGGTGTGATTGCAGATTTTTATGCAGCAGAGTTGATGATTCGTGGAATGATAAAGATGATTAATCCGGATAGACGTTTGTTTACGCCTTCATTGAAAATGGTTATTTGTATTCCTTCTGGCATTACAGAGGTGGAGAAGCGTGCCGTACGTGACAGTGCTGAGCATGCTGGTGGTAAAGAGGTGTATTTGATTCACGAACCTATGGCCGCTGCAATAGGTATTGGTATTGATGTTGAAGAGCCTGTTGGTAATATGATTATTGATATTGGTGGTGGTACTAGCGAAATTGCCGTTATTGCATTGGGGGGTATTGTGTGTGATAAATCAATACGTATTGCAGGTGATGAGTTTACCTCTAACATTGAGGAGTATATGCGTAGGCAGCACAATATTTTAATTGGTGAACGTTCTGCAGAGCGTATTAAAATTGAGGTTGGTGCCGCAATGACCGAAATTGATAACCCTCCACCTGATTATGCTGTACATGGAAGAGATTTAATGACAGGTATTCCAAAAGAAATTTATGTTTCCTATATCGAAATTGCTCATGCACTAGATAAGTCGATCGCTAAAATTGAAGAGGCTATTATGAATGCACTTGAGCTTACTCCTCCAGAGCTTTCGGCCGATATTTACCGCACAGGGATTTACCTGGCAGGTGGTGGCTCTATGTTGCGCGGTTTGGATAAACGTATTTCGTTGAAAACAAAATTACCAGTTCATATTGCTGAAGATCCGCTTCGTGCTGTAATTCGCGGTACTGGTATTGCACTTAAAAATGTAGATAAATTCCCATTCTTGATGAAATAAAACAATTATCAAATTATTCGATTTGATAATTTGATAATTACTACATCATCAAATTATCAAATTATCAAATTAAAAATATGCGTAACCTGATTGCTTTTATTTGGAGAAACTATTTCTTTTTCATGTTCCTCTTATTGGAAGTGTTTTGCGTTTATTTGGTTGTGCAAAATAATTATTTTCAGCGAGCAAGCTTTATCAATTCATCCAATCAAGCATCTGCCAAAATATTAAAAACATCAGCCGATGTTGAGGAATATTTTTATCTTAAATCAGAAAATGAAAAATTAGCAAGAGAAAATGCGGAGCTTCGTTCGCGCTCTTTGGTTTCGTTTTCCAAGGTGGTAGATGATAAATACTTAGTGAAAGATACTGTGTTCCGTCAAAAGTATACCTATACAAGTTGTAAGGTTGTAAATAATTCTACAAATAGAAGAAACAATTTCTTAACCCTTGATAAGGGTGCTAAGCACGGAATAAAAAACAATATGGCTGTTATTACAAGCACTGGAGTGGTGGGGCAGGTAAAAGATGTATCGGATAACTTTTGCACCGTTATGTCGTTATTAAATAGTAAAACTACTATCAGTTCTAAAATTAAAAAAGATGGTTCTTATGGTCCGTTAACGTGGGAAGGCGAAGATTTTAGATATGCCACACTTCATGATATTCCCACACACGTGAGGTTGGTAAAAGGAGATACTGTAGTTACAAGTGCATATTCTCGTACATTTCCCGAAAACATTATGGTGGGTACTGTTGACAGCTTTGAACGTAAGGCTGGCGAATATTTTTATACCGTTAAGGTTAAGCTCTCTACAGAGTTTAAAAAAGTAAGTCATGTGTACATTGTTACCAATATGCTAAAAGAAGAACAAGAAGAGTTAGAAAAACGTTCGGAGGCTGATAGTAAAGAATAGTTTTAATAATGTGTGATATTTAAAAAATAATAAGGTGTTAAACGAAGTATTCCGAAATATAATCCGCTTTATATTACTTGTTGCTGTTCAAGTGTTAATTATAAAAAACATTGAGCTTGGCCGGTTCATAAACCCTTTTATATATGTACTTTTTATAGTTGTTTTACCATTTGAAACACCTAAATGGCTGATTTTAGTTGCAGGTTTTATTGTTGGTATTACAATTGATATGTTTTATGATACAGCTGGAATGCACGCAGCAGCTTGTGTTTTAATGGCTTATGTAAGACCAGGAGTATTAAAACTTTTTTCGCCACGCGATGGTTATGAATTTGGAACGCAGCCAACAGTGCAGTATTTGGGCGTTCCTTGGTTTTTATCCTATTCAGGAATTTTAATTTTTTTACACCATTTAGTTTTGTTTTATCTAGAAATATTTAGATTCTCCGAATTTTTTTCAACCTTTTTGCGGGTAATTATAAGTACTATTTTTACAGTACTTATTGTTGTTATAACACAGTATTTGTTTAATCGTAAAAAACAACAAGAATGAACAAGTTTGAGGATAGAAAATACATTATTGTGGGTGTATTCCTATTCATTGGGTTAATTTATATTGCTCGCTTGTTTTACATTCAGGTAATAGATGACAGCTATAAGTTAGATGCCCGAAATCAAGCTTTTCGTTACAATACAGAGTTTGCTGTACGTGGTTATATTTATGATCGCAACAATAAATTGTTGGTATATAATGAAGCGGCATATGATTTGATGGTGTTACCCAAAGAAGTTAAAAATTTGGATACTGCCGATTTTTGTGATTTATTGGGTATAACGAAAGAAACGTTTATTCGAAAAATGAAAAAGGCGGTTCAGGCTCCCAACTCGCCTCGTAAGCAATCTATTTTTGAAAAACAATTATCCCCCAAAGAGTACGCTTCATTGCAGGAGCGCTTGTATCGATTTCCTGGTTTTTTTGTTCAATCACGAACGTTGCGTAAGTATCCTAAAAAAATAGCAGCGCATACACTTGGTTACATTGGTGAAGCAAGTAAAGAAACTACTGAAAAAAATCCATATTATAAAGAAGGCGATTATCTAGGGATTAGTGGTATTGAAAAAACCTACGAAAAAGTATTGCGTGGTAAAAAAGGGATGCGCATCATGATGGTGGATGTGAATAACCGCGAAAAAGGAAGTTACATGAATGGATTATACGATACAATGGCTATTCCGGGCAAGCCTTTAACAGCCACCATTGATAGGGATTTGCAAGAATATGTAGAACAGCTCATGCAAAATAAAAAAGGCAGTGTGGTTGCAATAGAGCCTAGTACTGGCGAAATCCTTACCATTGTTACCAGCCCTACGTACGACCCCAATTTATTGGTTGGGCGTGCACGCAATAAAAATGTTGCTAAACTATTGGCCGATAGTCTTGGTAAGCCAATGTTTAATCGTTCAACAATGGCGTCTTATCCCCCTGGTTCTACTTTTAAATTGGTAATGGCACTTATTGGTTTGCATGAGCACGTCCTTACTCCATCTACACGTTATCCTTGCGCATTAGGTTATCCACCATTAGGTGGACGTCCGAAATGCCATCCACACCCGTCTCCAATGGATTTGGTTGGTGCAATTGGTACATCTTGTAATTCATATTTTTCGTTTGTTTTTAAAAGTGTTATTGATGATAAAAAATACCACGATACGTATAAGGCTTATGCTAATTGGCGCGATATAGCTACTAGCTTTTGTTTGGGAACACGAACGGGATCTGATTTAGCAAACGAGTTGCGAGGCAATGTGCCAAGTATAAAATATTATGACAAAGTATTTGGTAAGGGATCTTGGAAGGCAAGTACTGTAATTTCATTAGGTATCGGTCAGGCCGAAATGGGTATTACTCCACTTCAAAATGCCAATCTTGTTGCAATTATTGCAAACAAAGGCTATTACTACACCCCTCATATTATAAAAGCAATTGGAGGAAATCCTAATGATACCCTCCTCGACCGCTTTAAGGTAAAACACTACACTAAAATAACAGATACTGCAATTTATAATCATGTAATAGATGGTATGGCGCGTGCTGTTGAAGGTGGTACAGCAGGAGCGCTTAAAATAGAAGGCATACCATATTGTGCAAAAACAGGTACTGCTCAAAATCCACATGGGAAAGACCATTCCGTATTCGTGGCTTTTGCCCCTAAGGATAATCCTAAAATAGCCGTTGGTATATTAATTGAAAATGCTGGTTTTGGTTCTACTTGGGCCGGACCAATTGCTCGTTTGATGATGGAAAAATATTTAACAGGAAAAATTACACGCCCCGATTTAGAAAAACGAATGTTGGAAGGCGATTTGATTCATAAACCCATAACCGAAAAAAAAGTTGAGAAAAAACAACGCCACTAGTATTTTTCAGGATGTAGATTGGATTACCGTACTCCTTTACCTTGTGCTTGTTGTCATAGGGTGGATGAATATTTATGCTGCTGTATATAACGAAGAGCATTACATCATTACCGATACCTCTCAAAAGTATGGCAAACAAATGATTTGGATAATTACAGCATTTCTATTAGCGTTTATCATCCTCATTATTGACGAGAGTTTTTATACAGCTTTTGCTTATATCATCTATGCTATTTTTCTCATTGCTGTTATTTTAGTCCCCTTTTTAGGGCGTGAGGTAAAAGGTAGTCGTTCTTGGTTTCGATTTGGTGATTTTGGAATTCAACCTGCTGAGTTTATGAAGTTTGCAACCAACTTAGCCTTGGCGAAGTTTTTAAGTAATCAGGAAACAAAAATTTCTGACTATAAAAACACGTTCATTACACTCTTGTTAATAGCTGTACCAATGCTCATTATAAAAGTATTGCAGGATGAAACTGGTTTGGCTATTGTGTTTGTGGCATTTGTATTTACCTTGTATCGTGAGGGGCTTTCGGTAAACTACTTGTTGTTAGGATTTTTGGCCATTATACTTTTTATTTTGGCATTGCTTATCAACAATTTGTACTTGCTTATATTTATTGGAGTACTTTGTGCACTGGCTGTTTTATTTGTTAAACGCAGTAGAACAAACTTGTTTATTATAGCTACCGTTGGTTTACTTGCATGTAGTATGGTAAAAGGTACTAGTTATGTTTACGATCACATGGAACCACATCAAAAAGTACGTATTGATGTATTGTTGGGTAGAGGTGAAGTAGATTTAAAAAAAGAAGGCTATAATGTAAACCAAGCAAAAATAGCGATTGGCTCAGGAGGCTTTTTAGGAAAAGGCTATTTACAAGGCACACAAACCAAATACGATTTTGTACCAGAACAAGATACCGATTTTATTTTTTGTAGCGTAGGCGAGGAGTGGGGCTTTTTAGGAAGTTCTTTCGTAATTATTTTACAATTAACATTGATTTTACGAATAGTGTATATGGCAGAGCGTCAGCGTTCACCCTTTAGCCGTATTTATGGTTATGGTGTAGCGTCCATTTTGTTTTTTCATTTAATGATAAATGTAGGAATGACAATTGGTTTAGCTCCTGTTATAGGAATTCCACTTCCTTTTTTGAGTTATGGTGGTTCTTCGTTGTGGTCATTTACTATTTTATTATTTATTTTTCTCAAGCTGGATTCGCATCGATTGCAGATTTTGAGGTAATTTTAGTATAATTCCACTTTTCACTTCTTATCGAAATAGCATTAAATTTAGTTTGATTTTTTTTGCCCCAATTTTAGCGCTATTCAGAGTTTTGTTGATAACTAAATTTGCTTTGTAACGATTTTTTTTTTTTCATTTGCCTAGAAAATAACCTAGAATAAATTTAAGCGTGTAATAATATATAGTTAAGTTACGTTTTAAGTCATTAATTGATAACATTTTCTATAAAAGCAAATAGAATGATAAGCGAAAGAACCAAATATCAAGCTGAAACTCAATCTGTAACAATATCAACCGCAAATCCAAATCGTAATGGTACAGGCACCATCACTCCTATTATTACTGGGGCTGGCCCTCAAGATTATGGAACGATAATAAAAAGAATAATTATCAAAGCCACAGGTAATACAACTTCCGGAATGATTCGATTTTATCTCGATTCTGGTGGTACTCCTCTTTTATTTACGGAAACTCCTGTTACAGCAGTTACTAAATCTGCAAGTGATCATAGTTTTAGTGCAGTATTGGATATAAATCTTTTATTGGCTTTAGACAATACATTAAGTGTATCTACAGAAAATGCTGAAACCTTTATTGTTACAGTAGAAGGGCTTGGCTTTTATTTCTAAACAAAACTTTTCAAATTCCTCACTTTATACTAAAAAAGAAACTAAAAAATAAATTAATATGGCAGCAGAAACATTATTTACAGCAAATACCGGTCTTGTTACTATTAGTACAGCAAATACCAATCTTGATGGAACAGGTACATTAGGCACAGTTTTAACAGCAGCATCTAGTGGAACTAACGTTAAATCTGTAACAATTAAAGCCGTTGGAAGTACAACTGCACAAGGTATGGTTAGGCTGTTTGTTGATGAAGGTGCAGGCGCTAAATTAATTGCAGAGGTTGAAATACCAATCGTAACTCAATCTTCTGCTGATGAAGGTTTTGAAATATATCTTCCTTTGGATTTGGATTTGCAGGCGGGTGCGATTCTTAAGGCTTCAACACAAATTGCTAACACGTTCAATATCATAGCAGAGGGACTCGATTGGACTTATAATACTAACGTTAGACCCGAAAGTACCAATTATATTGCAAATACTAATTCGGCCACAATTTCTGTTGCCAATAGTAATTTAGATGGTACAACTGGCACTGTAGTAACTGTTTTTACTGCAGGAAGTTCGGCAACATATAATGGATGTAAAATAAAATCGATTGTTATTAAAGGAGTAACAAGTAGTACAACAGATGGCATGATTCGATTATTTATCCAAAATACTGCAAGTTCTGTAACTAAGCTTTTTACGGAAATACCTGTTCCTATTGTTACTCCTACAGCAACAGCAAGAAGTTTTGCACATCAAATTGATTTTCCTGATGGAGGTTTTAATTTGCAAGCGGGGTATAAAATTTTAGCTACAACACAAAATGCAAATACTTTTGCTGTAACAGTTGAGGGTATGGATTGGAAATATCCTACGGGAGATGTATTAGGATATGTGTTGTATGGTCAATTAGCAAGTATTCCTGTAAATCCTGCTGATGCAACAACGTATTATTTTGGATCAAATGTATTGAATGCACTTAGAACTACTGGTGGATGGAGTCGATTATATATTCCAACTGATGGAGTGATTGACTCTTGTTATATTTTATGCTTGGCCTCAGGAACCTTTGGGTCAGCCGAAACATCTTCACTGTACATACGTTTAAATAATAGCACAGATACACTGGTTAGTAGTGGAATACAGCAAACTGCTGCGGTAACAGGTTATTCAAATACTAGTTTAAATATAGCGGTATCAGCAGGTAATTATATCGAATTTAAATATGTTACAGCTTCATGGGCAACCAATCCTCTTAATGTATCTATTATGGCTCAAGTGCATGTTAAAACTAATTTGTAAAGGATAATTAGATATGGCTGAAGAAACAACATATACTGCCGTAACTGGAATGGTAACCATTTCTACGGCAAATGCCAGATTGGATGGAGGGGGTACTTTGGGTACTGTAATTACTGGTGCAACAACTGGAACTATAATAAAATCTGTAAGTATAAAGGCGCAAGCAAACACTACGGAGGGTATGATTCGCTTATTTATATTTAGCGGTGCAAATAACTTCCTTTTAGCAGAAATTCCTGTGCCTAGTGTAACTAAATCGTCAAGAGACAAAAGTTTTGAAACACATTTTGAATTGGATTTATTTCTTCAAGAGGGTGACGTTTTAAAAGCATCCACAGAAAAAGGAGAACCGTTTAATATAATAGCGATTGCATTAAATGTGTCTTATGGCACCTATCCAAGAATGGATACAACTATTTTTACAGCACAAAATGGTTATGATACAGTTTCTGTTGCTAATTCCAATTTGGATGGTACAGGCACCTTAGTACAAATACTACAATCTTTTTCTGGCTCCTTTTTAGGAGCACAAATTCAGCGAATTTTTTTAAAAGCGATATCAACAACTTCTTCTGGAATGTTGAGGTTGTTTATACGCAATTCGGCTGGGACATCAACATTGCTTTTTACAGAAATCCCTGTTTCGGCAGTAACGCCAACAGCAACAGCTATTAGTTTCGAAGAAGTTTTAGTATACAATAATTTCTTTTTACAAGCAGGTTACAAAATTATGGCTTCTACAGAAAATGCTCAAACCTTTGTTGTTTCTGTTGAAGCGATGAATTTTACCAGCGCTACTTAATTTAATATATTATATTCTCTTTAAAAACCTTGCTGTATATAGGGAAACAGTAAATCAGTATGAAAAAAATAGAAATTGGAACGAAGCTCTCTTTAAATAAACAGACAATTACATCTTTACAAAATTTGGATGATATAAATTCGATGAGATATACCTCTGGATATCCGATTTGTGGTCCAGGTACTATTGGTGGAGGGACTGCATCTTTTATGATTTGTCGACCGTCTCAACTTTGCGCTACTAATTTTTGTCATAGCAATGGTACTTTATGTACTGGTATGCATTCAGGCTGCCCTGCCGTTTGTAAATAATAAAGTGAAATTCAATTATGACGGAGATAAATGACTTGAAATATAAATGTTTGCTAAAAGTGAAGGAGATTGAGGAGTCGATCGCTTTACAAAAAATTGAGACAATCTCTTTGATGTCAGGAGGTTCAGGGATAATTTTGTTTTATTTATACTTGTATAAAGAGACAAAAAAAGAGATGTATTATAAAAGAGCAGAACATTTAGTTTTAATCCTAGTAGATAGTTTAAATAAAAATAAGTTTTCAATGGATTTTGCCACAGGTTGTTCGGGCGCACTTTGGATGCTAAAGCATTTATCGGAAAATAATTTCATTGAAATTCCTGCAAATTTTTTTGATGAAAAAATAATTTCTTTAATGAAAGATTTTTCTATTTCTCAAATTAAAAATAGAAAATTCGATTTTTTATATGGGGGCTTAGGGCCTATTCTTTTTTTTATAGAAGATGGGTGGGCCAATGAAAGTGAATTTAACGAAAAAATATTATCATTGCTTAAAAATAATTCTATTGAGAATGGAGATGGAGTTTTTTGGGATGGTTCTTTTTTTTGTGAAGATGAAAATCTTGAAGTAAATTTGGGTTTGGCACACGGAATACCGAGTATCATATACTTTTTAGTAAAGTTGTGCTCTGAAAATAAAAATAAATCGCAACATACGATTTTTTTGAAAAAAAGTGTTGATTGGTTACTTTCTAATAAGATTGGAAATGAGAAGTCTATTTCTTTATTTCCTACAGTTATAAAAAACAAAGATAAACATTTAAATAGTAGATTGGCTTGGTGTTATGGCGATTTGGGTATTGCTTCTATTCTATGGCAAGCAGGCAAAGTAATGAAGGATGATTATATTAAGAACGAAGCTGTTGACATAATGCTGCATGCATCTAAGAGAACTGATTTGTATGAAAATCAAATTCTTGATGCAGGAATATGCCATGGAACAGCAGGCGTTGCACATATATTTAATTATTTTTTTAAAGAAACTCGCATAGCAACTTTTAAAGAAGTAGGAGATTACTGGATTTCTGAGACTTTAAAAATGGCAAAACATACTAATAGCAATGTCGCTGGATATAAAGTTTGGTTAGGAGAAAGCCGACAATGGGTAGATGAATATGGATTGTTGGAAGGGGGGGCAGGAATTGGTCTTGTTTTATTAAGTTATATAAGTGATGATACTCTCTCATGGGATAGGTGTATTTTATTGAATTAGGAGAATAATTTCAAAAAAATTGAAAAATGCGAAAAAAAACTAAACTAGTGTTACTTTTTATTTCCCTTTTGATAAATATATCAAACGCACAAGTATTTAAAACAGATGATTTTAAATATGAAATTACAATAAATGATGGGATTGTAAATGGTAAGTATGTTTCTTGGTATCCTAATGGTGTTAAAAGATCGGAAGGCTCATTTCGGGATAATCAAAGAATAAATATTTGGACTATATGGGACAGTTTAGGACGGGTCAGAATGGTAAGGGATTATCAAAATTTATTTTTGTACAAAACATTGAAAGCTGAAAATGTTGAAGGTGACAATAATCTTATTAATGTTGACAATATTTTTATTAAGGATACAAGTTTTGATACTTTAAAATTAAATGAAGAAGGATATTATCCTTTTTATAAATTATCTCCAAAAGATATTTTAGTGTCAAAAAGGATTTGGCGATTTGTAGATTCTAACTTTGAAAGGAATCATTTTTTGTTTGATGATAATAAAATGTTTAATTTAATTGTAAAAAACATAGAATTAAATAAATTATTGGCATATGATTCTGATATGTTTGTTAATAAGATAGATGCTAAAGATATTAAAAAAAAGCTGGATAGCATAAAATTCAATGTAGTATCTTATAAAATCAAAGAAGATTGGTTTTTTGATACTGTAAGAAATATATCTGAAACCAGAATCATAGCACTTTGCCCTGTAATTAGAATAAAAGAAACAAAAATTGAACAGGATTTAATCTGGATATATTATCCAGATTTTAGAAAAATTTTGGCCACAGAAAAAATAGTAGTAAGAGAGAATAATAATTCTGCCATAAATACTCTTGATGACATATTTATGTTCCGTTTTTTTAATAGCAGAATATATAAATTCGACAATGAAATTATTGAATCTAATAATTTTTTGAAAAACAATAATTTAGATTATCTAACAGTTTATTTGATAGAGAAGGAGCATGATGCTTGGTTATCTATCACGGAATAGTTTTGTCGCTTTAAGTGTGTATTAGATTTTAAAATACTTTTTGTAGACAGAAAAAACAGGTTGTGTTTTCGATTTTTAAATTGCTTTCATTTACGAGTATATGTTTTCTGATTTTGAAAAAACAAAATATTTATATCATTCACAATTCATTTTTCGTAGCCCATCAGTTTTTCTTCAAGATGTAGTTGAGAATTTGTTTTGTGAAAGTCAACAAAAAATATTTAAAGAATCAATTTATCTTGCATCACCTATATTATATGATGAGCTAATAAAGTGGCATCAGGGCGAGTTAAAGGAAAAAAAAGAGGTTGAAAAACTTATAGTGTCATTGTATAAGTATTATACTCGCATGGGAAGCCGTTGTACGCCCTATGGTTTGTTTGCGGGTTGCAGTGTTGGTAAGTGGGCAAACAAAAGCGATATTGTAATTAGTGACGATGTTTGTAGAAGTACTCGTTTAGATATGAACTATCTGTGTTCATTAGCACAATACCTTAGCTCGCATCCAACAATTTTACCCTTATTAAAATTCTATCCCAACAACAGTATTTATAGTATTGGAGACCAATTACGTTATGTAGAATATAGTTATAGCAATAACCGAAGGTTGCATCAAATAAGTGCAGCGCAACATAGTGATTATTTAAAACGAATATTGGATAAAGCAAAATCAGGTTATTTAATTAAGGATTTGGCGAATGAAATTGTTGATGATGAAATTACTGTTGAAGATGCAGAAGCATTTGTAAAAGAATTAATTGATAATCAGATTATAGTGAGTGAATTAGAGCCATCTGTAACGGGCGAAGAATTTCTTTATCAACTTATCAAAACGCTTAAAAAAATAAATTCGGATACCAAAATTGTTGAAATTGAATCAATCATTCAATTGCTAGAAAATATTCAACAAGATGTTGCCGAAATAGATACTCACATTGGAAATGATGTATCGTCATATCGCGCAGTATATCAAAAATTAAAAGCTTTTGATATGCCAATTCAAGAAAATAACTTATTTCAAACAGATTTTTATAAAAAATGCAATAGCGCTACTTTAGATGCTGGTATTCAACAACAATTACTTGATACGGTAAATTTTTTAAATAACTTTTTTATTAAGGAGGAAAATCAGAATCTTAAAAAATTTAGAGAAAACTTTTATAGTGAGTATGAGGAAGCAGAACGCCCACTCTTAGAAGTATTAGATACTGAAACAGGGATAGGTTATACAGGAAAAGATACTTCTGGTGTTAATGTACTGTTGGATGATATTCGTATTCCTGTAAAAGTACAATATTCACAAAAACTAAATTGGACGCATCAGCAAAAATTCATACACGAACGTTTATTAACCGCAATAAAAGAGAATATATATACCGTAAATTTCACTGATTTAGATTTATCCAACACGAATGCAGGTAGTTTGCCAGATACAATGGCTATTATGTTTCGTATGATAGGGGATAAAAAACTGTTTTTTCAAGGTGGTGGTGGCTCAAGTGCAGCAAATTTATTAGGACGTTTTGCGCATGGAGATACTCAGATTCATGAAATCATAAAAGATATAACATCCCACGAACAAAAGTTAAATAATGATAAAATATTAGCAGAGATTGTTCATTTACCAGAAAGCAGAACAGGCAACATATTGTTGCGTCCTGTTTTAAGAGATTATGAAATACCATATTTAGGAAAATCGTCAGCACCACCTGAAAAACAAATTCAATTGGATGACATAATGGTTTCCGTCAAAGGCGATAGAATAGTATTACGTTCAAAAAGACTTAATAAAGAAATTGCTCCAAGACTTAGTACTGCCCATAACTATAGTTTTAATGCGTTACCTGTTTATCAGTTTTTATGTGATATTCAAACACAAAATTTCGATAAATCGGGCTTGGGTTTTAATTGGGGAGTTTTGAGTGGTAGTTATAAGTTTTTACCACGTGCTGAATATAAGGGTGTAATATTGAAACCTGCCCAATGGCAATTTTCTAAAGCCGACTTCCAGATTTTATTGGATTGTAAAGAAGTCGATTATTCAATTCAGATAGCCACTTGGCGTCAATTCTGGAATATTCCAGTACGTGTTGTGTTAGTAGAAGGCGATAATGAATTACATATAAATTTCGAGGATGAACTGGGAGTAAAGCTGTTTTTTAGTATAATAAAAAAACGAGATAGTATAATACTAGATGAGTTTTTATTTGATATAAATGACTTGTTAGTTAAAGATAGCAGAGGCAATGGATATACTAACGAGTGTATAGCTATTCTCTTGAAAAATATAGATGAAAAAAAGGTGGCAAGCCAGTCAGTCCCTTTTTTAAAAAAAGAGAAACAAAATTACGTTAGTCTGCAACGAAATTTTAGTATCGGAAGTGAGTGGCTTTATTACAAATTTTACTGTGGTGTTAAAACATCAGATAGAATATTATTAGAGGTTATTAAGCCATTTACAGAAGAAGTGATAAATAAACAATGGGCAGACGAATTTTTCTTTATTCGTTATTCCGATCCTGATTTACACATTCGTTTACGTTTTCACTTAAATAACACTGAAAATATTGGTAAAATTATTATTCTTTTACATCAATATATTCACCCTTATTTGGAACAAGGATTAATAAATAAAATTCAGACAGATACTTATAAAAGAGAATTAGAGCGTTATGGTATAAACTCTATGGAGTTAATAGAATCGTTTTTTTACATTGATAGTGTTGTAACGCTTAATTTCTTGAATTTAATAACCAATGATACTAATGAACAAGTCCGTTGGCAATTTGCACTACATAGTGTTGATGATTTATTAACGAATTTTCAATATACGCCCAATGATAAATTGGCTTTGCTGAAACATTTGAAAGAAAGTTTTCTAAATGAACATGGAAATAGTAAAGAATTAAGATTTCAATTAAGTGCAAAGTATCGAAAGCTTCGGAATGATTTGGAAAATGGTATGAAACATAAAGAGAGTTCAACAGAAGAAATGTTTCTACTTCTAAAGTGGAAGGAGGCTCAGTTGCAATCTGTAACGAACCAGATAATGGAACTTAAAAACACCAATCAGTTAGAAGTTCCACTGAATGACATTATTAGTAGTTGTACACACATGATGTTAAATCGTATATTTAAAGCTAGGCAAAGAACCTATGAAATGCTAATTTATGATTTGCTGTATCGTTATTATGAGTCATTAATTGCGAGAGATAAAAAAGGGCTTAACTAATTAACAAGGATTAACTCAGTGCAAAAAAATCAACTTCAAACCAAATCCAATAAGCACAACTCCTGAAAAAATATTCAGCGCCTTAAGAATGGTAGGCGTAATGTATTTTTTTAAATGAAATGCCGAATAGCCTTTCAAAAAATCAATTCCAAACGATACGATTAAACCGCTTAAAAAATGTGTTAAAACAAGTTCTTTGTTGCTTTTGTAGGTTCCAAGCGCAACCATCATGGTACTAAACCAAAATAATAAAATATTGGGATTAAGACTGTTTACAATAAAGCCTTGTAAAAATATTTTTTTGAAATTATTGTCAGCATTTTTATTCGATTCTAGAGTGATTGACTGTGAAAAAAAATTACGTAAACCAAAATATATCAATAATGTACCCCCAATGTATTTTAAAATTTGTACACCTTCTAAGTTTGTGATAGAACCTAAAATAACATACAATAGCGAAAATATAATTATTAGGTCGCTCAAAAATGTGCCTAAAGCCAAATAAAATACCGACTTAATAGAACTTGTTAAGCCTAAATTGATAAGCATAAAAAATATAGGTCCACAAAAGGTACTTAAAAACAGCCCCATCATAACACCTTGTAAAACTGCATCAATCATACAATTTTATTTTTTTATGTTTCGTAAACTCACCTTTATTCGTGATTTTATTTAACCGAATTTATTTTATCTAAAAAATCCAATACAATTTCTTCTAAATCGTCTGTGCCACTCAGCGCCCCCATCATACCATACATAGCGGCAGTTTTGTCGTTTTTGCCTGGAGCATCGCCACCTTTTTGAAGTTTAGCGATAGTACCTGAAGGTAAAATTTTGCTCAAGCCTTTTACTGCCTTTATTTGCAAGTTGTTTGCAAGCGACTCTAAACTAAATTTTTTAGCAACTTCAACTGATGCTTTTAAATCATTGATAAATTCATCGGCAGCTAAACGATGTATGTAGTTTATTGTAAAATGAAGGCTTGGAGGTAACTGTTGGCGCTCAAAATGCCAACCTTTTTTGTTCAATTCATCCGCTAATTTAAACACATCTATTTTTGCAGATTTAAATGCAAGAATACTCATGTCAGGATGCCCAATTAACTCAAGTTCTGGAATACTTTCAATAGCAGCTTTTATTTGTTGAGTTACGTTCATTGTTACTTTCGCCATTTCAAGATAGCCTTCTTCGCCTATTGCTTTTAATGCAGCCCATGCACCCGCAATACTTCCTCCTGGACGTGTGCCTGTCATTGTTGGTGAGCCATACACACCTCCATTCCATTTTGTATATAACGAAAATTGAAATTTACGTATTTCCGAATTTTTATAAAGTACAACTGACGAGCCCTTTGAAGAGTAACCGTACTTGTGAATGTCGGCAGATATAGATGTAACACCGTCTACAGCAAAATCAAAATCGGGAATTGCGTAACCTAATTTTTTTACAAATGGCAACATAAATCCACCAATACAAGCATCAACATGACAAAAAATATTTTTTTCTTTTGCAATGGCTGCAATTTCTGGTATAGGATCCATCAATCCATGAGGATAGGATGGAGCTGAACCCACTATCATTATAGTGTCTTTAGTAATTGCAGCTTTCATAGCGGCTGGGTTAGCTCTGTAATCTGCGCCAAGTTCAACAGGTATATAATCAACATTAAAATAATGAAATGCTTTCATAAACGCAGGGTGGGCCGACATTGGTAATACTACATTCGGTTTTGTAATGTGTGGCTTGTGTTTCTTTGCCCAGTCGCGAGCCGTTTTTACAGCCATTAAAATACTTTCCGTGCCACCTGTAGTTATGTTTCCTCTTACATTTTCGTCACCATGAAACAAATCAGCGCACATGCTTACTGTTTCGGCTTCTAATTCAGCCAAACTGGGCGTTGCTGTTGGATTCAAGGCATTGTCAGAAAAGTAAAGATTGTAAATTTCTTTTATCAATGCTGCACGTTCTTCGCCCGGATGATATACTAAACAAAAGGCTCTGCCTTTTTTCCAATCAATATCTTTTAGTCTTTTTTCTTTGATATAATCAATTAATTCTTCTCTGCCTGAGGCTTTTGTCGGAAATTGTATTTTGGGTCTGCTCATGTTTTATAGTTCGTAGTGTGTAGTAGTTGTTCTATTGCTATTTGAAATTTCGTTTTAAAAAGTCCATGGCATTTTGTGTAAACAATTTGTGAACCATTTCTTCGGGTGTATAACCAAACCATAGTTCTTTTTTGTGTTCCGTTTTGGTTAAAAATGCAATAAGATCTTTTTTTAGCTCAGGCAATTTGCTCATATCTTCGTAAATATCAAAATGAGTGATTACGCCATCAAAATCAGTTCCTAAGGTAAGGATATC
>JBASCV010000326.1:0-2604 GCA_049651825.1 Bacteroidia bacterium | reverse complement strand
CTATTTAAATCTTCACTGGTACGGTATAATAGTAATTTTTCGCCATCGGCCGATAAACCTGTACAAGCATCATGTAATGATGTGTTTAATGTACTGTCTATCAATATAGGAACTGACCAAGCACCATTATTATCTTTACGAGAAATATAAATATCTTCAAAGTAATCGCCAAGTGGGTCTTTTTGAGGGTGTAAATCATTTTTTCTTCTGGATGTAAAAATCATAAATTTTTCATCAGCAGGTATTAATGGAGCATAATCGCTATACTCTGAATTTATAGTGTTACCTAAGTTTTTGATAATGATGCTTTTATCGGCTGTTGATTCAAGTAACATTGCAGTATTGCATTTGTTAATCAAATCATCTATTTGTTTTTTGGTAAACTCATTATCATCACCAAAGTACTTATATTGATTAAAGTGAAATATGGCTCTTTCGTAATCGTTAGCCAAATGACTTAGCATGCCCAAATAATAATTAACCTCAGGAAAGTCTGTTGCAGAAACTTTCATGAAATATTTTTTTGAATTTTTGCGGTATTTTTTGATTTCGTAATTACAAATTCCTAGTTTATAATTAGTTTCTGTATCATTACTGTCTAAAACGTATAATGTTTCATACATTTTCATTGCACCTAAATAATCGCCAAAATCAAATGCTTTATCCGCTTTTAACAAAAGCTGTTTATCTTGGCGTGATTTTATTTGTGCATGAAGGGTAGGCGTACTAAGTACTCCTATTATAAGAATAAAGACAATAATAATGTTCTTCATTGTTTTGGGCTCTTTTTAAATCGTTCAAATAACAAATGGATAACTAGTTGTTATTTTTATAAAACGGAACGTTATTTACATTTAGTGTTTAAAAATAAGCATTTATTGATTAAATTCTAGATTTTATCTATAAATTATACATTATGTATTACACTTTTTAATAGATGAGCGTTAAATTACCATTTTTTTCATATTCTTTTCCGTTGTTTAGCTTCAAAAATGCTCGCCAAATATATACATCCTGCTGACATATTTTGCCATTGTAATAACCATCCCAACCTTTTTTTACGTCATTGCTTTCAAAGATTTTCTCTCCCCAACGGTTAAATATTTCTAAATTGTATTCTACAACTCCCGCAGTATAAGGGAAAAATACATCATTTGTTAAGCTATTGATATCATATTCACCACCACTGCTTGCATCTACGTTAGGAGTAAATGCACTCGGAAAAACTATATCTGCATTTGTTGTAACCATTGAATAGGCTGTATCCGAACATCCATTAATTGTAGTTGCAATAAGTTCAACGTTGAAAATTCCAATAGAACTATATAAATAATTAGGACTATCTTGTGTAGAACTTACACCATCGCCAAAATTCCATACATAACTAGTTGCGCCCTGCGATTGATTTATACACTGCATAACATCATAAGGCAAGTTAAGTTCTGTTGCATTCAATGAAAATGCAGCAGTAGGGTATGGATAACCATTTATTGTTTGCGGTGATAATGAGTTGTTATTTGTACAACCTCCTGAAGTTGTTACAGTTAACGAAACTGGAAAGCTCGAAGCCGAAGTATAGTTATGCGATGGATTTTGGTCGTTAGAAGCTGAACCATCGCCAAAATTCCATGTCCAACTGGTAATTGGGTCGTTGCTATAGCCCGAAACCGAACTATCAGCAAATTGCACAGTACCGGGCACACAAAGAGCATTTGTGTTTGATACAAAATTAACAATTGGAGGAGGGTTAATAAGAATATTTACAGTGTCGCTAACCGAAGCACACGTATTGCTTACTGTTACAATGTATTGTGATGGTGTTACAGGATTAACAGTATAAACACCTGCTTGATTGCCTAATCCACCACTCCATTGATAAGTAAGATTTCCTGTATTTCCATAACTTTCTGCATACACCACAGCATCTTGACCAGGGCAAACTGGAGATGTTGCAAATGCATTGATGCTTGTATCATTTAAAGTGTAAACAATAGTGCTTATTGTATTGCTAGTTCCTGAACAACCTAAACCATCAAAAGCAACTACGGTATATGTAACGTCTGATGTTGGCGTAATGGTTATACTGCCTGAATTTATGGCTCCAGATGGTTGCCAAGCATAATAATAATTACCTGCACCACCTGTTGCTGTTGCTGATAATAAACTTGACTGACCTAAACACACAGTATCGTTTGCGCTAACAAGCGTAGTTACTTGTGTTGGTTGATTGATAGTTGTAGTACTTGTACTAATACATCCATTGGCATCAGTAACAACAACAGTATATGTGCCCGCTTGAATGTTGTTTGCAAAACTATTTGTATCAGCAATAGGTTGCCACAAATAGCTATAAGGAGCTGTTCCGTTTGATGCAAAAGCTGTAGCACTTCCAAAACCATTATAACAAATAGGGTGAACTAATGAGTCGATAGATGATGATAGTGGAGTGGGTTCTTCTATTATTATTGAAATACTTGCATTACATGTGTTTTGGTCTGTTACTGTAACTGTATACGTGTCGGCACTTAAACTATCTGCAATAGATGCGTTAGAACCATACGGTAACCATGTATACGTGTAGCTTCCTGTGCCTCCTGATGCTAG
>JBASCV010000325.1:0-8801 GCA_049651825.1 Bacteroidia bacterium | reverse complement strand
TTATTATCCAATGACGTTGAACTCATTAACTGCCGCTTGCAACCAAAAAAGTTCGCGCAACCCTGTTGTACAGTATGATGAAGAAACGGTTGTAATTGCACTTAACTCACTAAAAAAACTGGGCTTAGTAGCAATCGCTACAGGAGGCACAAGCCGCACGGTAAAGTATAAACACAACTTTACCATGGTTTACGCCATTACTTCGGCCGAATTGGCTGTTTTATGCTTGTTG
Source organism: Bacteroidia bacterium (assembly GCA_049651825.1). Lineage (GTDB taxonomy): Bacteria > Bacteroidota > Bacteroidia > 2-12-FULL-35-15 > 2-12-FULL-35-15 > 2-12-FULL-35-15. The sequence continues at coordinate 8,569 of JBASCV010000325.1, read as the reverse complement.
TTTTTACGAGGCCCTTTAACTGGAGGCGAAATTAATTCAAACTCCGGACGCTTACACGAATTTGAATCATTAGAAGAAGTACTTCAAACGTTAGACAAACTTAGCCAACACCTCCCTGAATTTATTAAACAGTTGGCCAGAAGACATGGGCAAAAAGAAGCGCGTTATACGCATCTATTTTGCGAAGTGATTGACAATCCTGAAAACGAAATACTGCCCGAAGAACCGGCACGCAAATCGGTGAACGAACTTGAAGCGCGTTTATTAGTTGTTGAAACCGAACTAGCTCAGGTAAAAGAATCGCTAGAAAAATTGATGAAAGAATTGCTTGGTTAATAATTTAATAATCAGCAAGTTAATCACAATCAATCTTTTATTTATCGCTCAAAAATCGCTTTGTAAATACGTTTACCGGGTACCAAGCAGCCACAAAACCTATGGTAAGTACGGTAAATAAAACCAATACAAAATCGGTGGCTTCAAACTTAATGGGATAAGCATCAACTACATAGCCTTCGGTAAAACGTACCAACGAAAACCTAATTTGCAACCAGCAAATAAAAACACCCAATAGTAAGCCTGCCAAAGCACCCACTACGGTAATTAAAAGCCCTTCGGTTAAAAATATATTGCGTATTAAACGCTTATCGGCTCCGATGTTATGTAAAATGGTAATGTCCTTTTGCTTTTCAATAATAAGCATTGTTAATGAGCCAATTACGTTAAACGTAGCAATTATGAGTATGAATACAAGAATGATGAATGTCCACAGTTTTTCGGATTTTAAGGTCTTGTACAACAATGCACTTTGCTGTTGTTTGTTTTTTACTTCAAAACCATCTCCAAGCAACTTAATTAATTGATTTTGAATAACTTCAGAACTTATAGTTGAATCTAATTGTATTTCTACAGCAGTAACTTGATTGGTATAATCGAACAAAAAACGCGCTTTTTCAATATTCATAAAGGCATATTTTTCGTCAAACTCTTCGTTTACAGAAAATACACCTGCTGGGTACATTTTTAATTCATTTAAGCCCCCTTCTTCATCAAAAGTAGAAACATTGCCTCGCTTAGGCGCATAAACCGATATTGGGGTAAAGCCATTTTCTATATCACTTTGTAAGCGATAGCTGATGCCTCGGCCAACTACTAAATTGTTTTTTCTAATGTTAAAAGAGCCTTCAGAAGTGATGCTATCATAATGTTTATTATCAAACCATTCGCTCATGCCTTTTACAGTTGCAATGCACTGTTTATCATCTAGTTTCAGTAAAGCATTGCCTTCTACCACATCGGTATAACACAAAACCCCTTTTATGTTTTTTATAGCATTTACCTTACTGCTATCCAACACAAATGTTTTGCCTTGTTTGACAGTAATTTCAATATCGGCATCAAAACTACTGTAAAGCGATTCCACCAATTCCGATAAGCCATTGAATGCAGACAAAACGATAATAAGCGCCATAGTACCTATAGCAATACCTGCTACCGAAATAGCCGATATTATATTAATGGCATTGTGCGATTTCTTTGAAATCAGATAGCGTTTGGCTATGAAAAAGGAAAGATTCACGTTAAAATCAGTTAGCTGTTTTATCAAAAATTATATCCCCGAACTGACGACCAGTGTCGTTATAGTTGAGAAAATAAAATTTTAAAAGCCTTCCCACAGTCTTCGACAAGCTCAGACTGACTGCGCGTTGTCATATTGAGCATGTCGAAATATGTGCGTTAGCATCATTAAATAAATGACATTGGTTTGAATACTGTAGTTATTAAAAAAAAACAATATATATATCACGTAATCAACGTTTTACTTATTATTTCAACAATTCATCAATTCGCATGGCATAATCCAATGAATCGTCATGAAAAAACACCAAATTAGGAATAATGCGTACTTGTTTTTTTATCCTGTCCGATAATTTTAAACGCACTTCTTTTGTATGTTCTTGAATAAGCTTTAAAAGCGCCTTGTTATCGGGTACATTAAACAAACTAACATATACCTTAGCAATTCCTAAATCAGGACTAACCCTTACTTGTGTAACTGTAATAAGCGCATTGCCAAATAATAAACGAGTTTCTCGTTGAAAAATTTCTCCGAGTTCTTTTTGTATTAAACGCGATACTTTTAACTGACGTGTAGAATCCATTGTGGTAATTAATTTGAGTTGTAAAGTTAATGATTAAACCGCAGCTATTTTATTATTTGAGCTTATTTTTAAAGTTTTAGAGCCTGTTTAATACAATAATGGATGTAATTAACTATTATTATCGCTAAGCCTATTTTGTTTGGTATAACCCCAACAAAGTTTATCTTTGTAGGATGAAGAATATTTTTGGTGTACTCCAATATATAAAAGGTTACTGGCGCTATGCTTTTTTGAATATTATTTTTAATATTTTATCGGCAGTATTCTCTTTGTTTTCAATTGCCATGTTGTTTCCATTTTTGCAAGTTTTGTTTTCCAACGATAGCAAAAAAATGGATGAAATATTGCAACAAGGCGCTCCTTCCTTACAACTATCTTCTGAATCAATTGTAAATAATATCAATTATATACTTGCAAAAGTAATAGATTCGCACGGGCAGATTTATGCACTGGTTGGTATTTGTTTATTCATCATTACTACTATTTTTTTCAAAAATTTATTCCGCTATTTAGGTATGTTTTTTATTGCACCTATCCGCAATGGCGTTGTAAAGGATATGCGTAATAATTTATTTAAAAAAATACTTGAGTTACCTTTAAGTTACTACTCTGATGAACGAAAAGGAGCTATCATGTCGCACATGACAGCTGATGTACGTGAAGTTGAATGGAGCATCATGAACTCGTTGGAAATGATATTTCGTGAGCCCATTGCCATTGTTATTTCATTAGTATTGATGGTATTAATGAGTTGGGAACTAACCGTTCTTGCATTTGTGTTACTACCAATTACAGGTATATTTATTGGACGTATTGGCAAATCGCTCAAGCGCACTTCCACCAAAGAAAAAGAAAAAACAGGAATTTTATTATCCATAATGGATGAAACACTTGGCGGGTTGCGCATTATAAAGGCGTTTAATGCCGAAAACAACATCAAACAAAAATTTGAAAAAGAAAACAACGATTACACCAAACTAATGGTACGAGCTTATAGAAAAGTAGATTTATCGTCTCCTTTAAGTGAGTTTATGGGCATTACCGTTTTTGTAGTTATTTTATACGTTGGTGGTAAAATGGTGCTAGGTAATGAGCCTACAATGAATGGTGCTGTTTTTATTACGTATTTAGCTTTGTTTTCGCAATTGATTGCACCTGCAAAAGCTTTTACTACAGCTTATTACAACATTCAAAAAGGTTTAGCTTCTACCGAACGTATCAATAAAATATTGAATGCCGAAGTAACAATAAAAGACTCCGCCCAACCTAAAGTATTAAAAGGTTTTAATACAGAAATAGAATATAAAAATGTTTCTTTTGCTTATCGCGAAGCTGAAGTAGGATGGGTACTTAACACTATTAATTTAAAAATTCAAAAAGGTAAAACAGTAGCTTTAGTTGGGCAATCGGGCTCAGGAAAAAGTACTTTGGCCGATATGTTGCCTCGTTTTTACGACCCATCGCATGGCGAAATTTTAATTGATGGAATCAATATAAAAGATACAAAACTTTCCGATTTACGCTCATTAATGGGAATAGTTACACAAGAATCGATATTATTTAATGATACCGTATTCAATAATATTGCTTTTGGTATTGATAATGTTACCGAACACCAAGTAATTGAGGCTGCTAAAATTGCCAATGCCCATGAGTTTATTATGCAAATGAATCAAGGCTATCAAACCAATATTGGTGATAGAGGCAATAAACTATCTGGCGGACAGCGCCAACGACTAAGCATTGCCCGTGCAGTGCTAAAAAATCCGCCTATTTTAATTTTGGATGAAGCAACATCGGCATTAGATACTGAAAGCGAACGATTGGTACAAGATGCGTTGAATAAATTAATGAAAAACCGTACTTCAGTGGTCATTGCACACCGTTTATCGACCATACAACATGCCGATGAAATTATAGTAATGCAAAAAGGCGAAATAATTGAACGTGGCACTCATACTGAGCTAATAGCCAAGCATGGCGCTTATCATAAATTGCATGAATTGCAGTCGTTTGTATGACAAAAAATTAAAAACATTAGCTAAACAGATCTACTTAAATTTAAAAATTAGTTTTATGTACAATTTAAACAAATGCCCATTAATTAATTCAAGTAAAAAACAATTTATTTTACTTTTATTTGTTGCATTTTCTTTTACTGTTTTTGCACAAAAATCCATTTATCAAAATTCAGATTTATTCTATAAGAAAGTGGAAGAACTTGTTTCAAAATCTCAATTTGATGGTGCTATTAAAATTATTGACACCCTAAGTAAACAAAACACTTTTTTCTCGTGTACCAACAAAAACTATTTAAAAGGTTACGTGTATGAGAATAAATTTAAGAAAAATAAAAACCAAAGCGACTACGATTCATGCTTTCATTATTACTCGAAGTCATTATCGTGTTCAAAAGATAATAACACAGAAATTAAGAAACATTTGAATTATCTTGCCATTGTCAATCAAAACAAAGCCGCTGATGCACTAAATAATATAAAAATTGACTCTGCTGAATTCTATTATTCACAAAGTAAAAAAGTATATTTACTTGTTGACTCAGCATCGATAAATAAAAGAGATATTGAATTTTATTTAGCGATAGCATCTGTATCAACTTCTTTATTTGAAAAAGATAGAAACCACAAATCGTATCTTGAAAAAAGTATAAATTATTATAATAAAGTACTACAATTAGATTCAAATAATTATAGTGCAACCTATAACATGATGATTGTATATTACAATATAGCCGTTACCGAATTAAAAAAAGCCAATTATTGTAAACAAGTTGAAATAGCTAACTCCGTTGATTGGTCAAATCCCAATCAAGAAATTCCCAGCATTGAAAAGCTTTTGGAATGTATAAAACCTGAAGAGTTTGAGAAATATAGTTTCACCCCTGCAATTAAAAAAGCCTTACCCTTTGCATTAAAAGCATATAAAATTGCCCCCACAAACAAGAATGTACTTAAAGCTCTTATCGGAACTTATTTTGCAATTGATGACAAGGAATCAGTTTCTAAGTATAAAGACGAATTAGAGAAATTAAAATAAAATTCACTTGTTATGTATACGTCATTAAAAACATGGAAGAAGAAATAAAAAATGCTTTAGAAGTACTAAAAAAAGGAGGTACAATATTGTACCCAACTGATACCGTTTGGGGCATTGGTTGCGATGCACGTAATAAAGAAGCGGTAGCTAAAGTATTCAAGATAAAACAACGTGCTGAGTACAAAAGTATGGTAGTTTTGGTTTCGGATATTCAAATGTTAAATAGGTACGTAAAAGAAGTGCCAGCCGTTGCGTGGGAGTTATTAGAATCGGCAGAGGAACCACTAACCATTATTTATCCGGATGGGCGCATGCTGGCAGAAAAGCTTATTGCTGCAGATGGTAGCATAGGCATACGTTTAGTAAAAGATGAATTTTGCAAAAACCTTATTCATAAATTTGGAAAACCAATTGTTTCAACATCGGCAAACATTAGTGGCGAAGATACTCCTACAACCTTTAGCGGGATAAAATTAGATGTTCTCAATCAGGTTGATTATATTGTAAATCACCGACAAAAAGACCAAAACAACCCAAAACCTTCGTCCATAATTAAAGTCGCGATGAATGGTGAAATAAAAATTATTAGGAAGTAAGTTACATTCATTACACTTTGAAAACCCAATTAACCCACCCAGTTTTTAAGCTTATTTCGGAAAGTGCTACCGAAATGAACGTTTCTGCCTATGTTATAGGTGGTTGGGTGCGCGACCTCATACTTAACCGAGCATCTAAAGATATTGATATTGTTGCCGTTGGCAGTGGTATTGAATTAGCTGAAAATGTAGCAAAAAAATTAGGGGAACATTATCATGTAAATGTATTTAAAAACTTTGGTACCGCTCAAATTGTTTATGACGATTATGATATTGAATTTGTGGGGGCTCGTAAAGAATCGTACCGACAAGAAAGTAGAAAACCAATTGTAGAAAATGGTACGCTTGAAGATGATCAAAACCGCAGAGATTTTACAATCAATGCACTTGCTATCTCTTTAAACAAAAGTGATTACGGCTCTTTACTCGATCCATTTGAAGGCTTAAAGGACATGGAAAGTAAATTAATTCGTACACCATTAAACCCTGATATTACATACTCTGACGACCCTTTACGCATGATGCGTGCCATACGCTTTGCAACACAGCTCAATTACACAATAGAACCTGAATCGCTTGCAAGCATTGCAAAAAATAAAGACCGAATAAAAATTATTTCTAAAGAGCGTATTGCTGATGAATTGAATAAAATTATTCTTTCGCCAAAGCCTTCTATCGGTTTTAAATTACTGTTTGATACACGATTATTGCATTATATATTTCCTCAAATGGTATTGCTGTATGGTGTTGATACTAGAAATGGAAAATCACATAAAGATAATTTTTATCATACGCTTGAAGTATTAGATAACATCTGTAAAACTACTGATGACTTATGGTTGCGCTGGGCAGCGATATTACACGATATTGCTAAACCACAAACCAAACGCTTTGAACCTGAACATGGGTGGACGTTTCACGGGCACGAAGATAAAGGCTCGCGAATGGTGCCTCAAATTTTTAATGAGTTAAAATTGCCATTGAACGAAAAAATGAAATACGTTCAAAAGCTTGTATTGCTTCACTTACGCCCTATTGTACTTGCTAAAAGTGAAGTAACCGATAGCGCCATAAGAAGACTCCTTTTTGAAGCTGGCGATGATATTGATGATTTGATGAAATTATGTGCAGCAGACATCACCTCTAAAAACGAATATAAAGTACAGAAATACCTTAAAAATTTTGAACTCGTTAAACAAAAATTAAAAGAGGTTGAAGAAAAAGATAGCATTCGTAATTGGCAACCACCCATTAGTGGCGAAGATATTATGAAAACATTCAATATACCAGCGGGCCGAGAAGTAGGAATCATTAAAAACACAATAAGAGAGGCTATTTTGGATGGTATTATAAAAAATGATTATGAACAAGCTTATCAGTTTATGATACAGGAAGGACAAAAACTTGGGTTAAAATCAGTGAAATAGTTTTAAATTTAAACAACTAACATTATTTTAGCCTATTGTTTTAATTCATATTTTATTACATTTGTTCAATAACAATAAAAAATAGTAAAAATGGCTGTTTATCGCTTTAGAGTAACATTTGAAGACAACGAAGAAGTTTATCGCGAAATAGATATTAAATCAACGCAAACCTATGAAGATTTTAATAATGCTATTTTAGAATCCTTAAATTTTGATAAAATTCACAATGCATCATTTTTTATTAGTGATGATATGTGGCGTAAAGGAGAAGAAATTGTATTGCGCCAACTAGAAAACAATGATAATAACAACAGAAGAAATAAAGAAGCACCAAAACGATTGATGAGTAAATGCAAAATGGCTTTGCTTATTGATGATCCTCATCAAAAGTTTGTGTATATATACGATCATAAAGCACATTGGACATTTACTGTTGAACTTATAAAAATTTTAGCTGATGACGATAAAAAAAATTATCCGTTATGCAGTAAAACAGTAGGTGAAGCACCTAAACAATATATTAAAACAAATGTTGTACCAGTTGCTGTTGATGACGATGAAGATTTTGATGAAGATGACGACCATGCAGACGATGAAGCATATGCTAGTGCCGAAGTAGGAACCGATGATGATGATATAGCAGAACTTGAAGGCGAAGAAGGAGAAGAAGAATTGGTTGAAGGGGAAGATGAAGAAGTGCACGAAGAAGATGATGAGTACGGATTCTCTGAATTTGAAAATGGGGGACTAGATAATGGCGATGATTAATAAAAAACATGTAAACTAAACTTAAAAATCTCCTTCATTCACAAGGAGATTTTTTTATGAAAATGCCTCACACACACAAACTTGTAATTATTGTTGGCCCAACTGCAATTGGTAAAACAGCATTAAGCATTGAACTTGCTAAACATTATAAAACAGTAGTTCTTTCAGCTGATTCACGACAGTTTTTCAAAGAAATGACAATAGGCACCGCTAAACCAAGCAAAGAAGAAATGCAAAATGTTGGGCATTATTTTATTGATTCACACAGCATAACAGAAGATTATAATGTTGGAAAATATGAAACTGAGGCAATTAAATTACTTGAAGATTTGTTTCAACAACACAACACCATTATTTTAACAGGCGGTTCAGGATTATACATAGATGCTATTTGCAAAGGTTTTGACGAATTACCAGAAGCAGATAGTGAGGTACGTAATAAAATAGCTACTATATACGCAAACGAAGGCATAACAGGATTGCAAAATTTGCTAAAACAACTGGATGAAGTTTATTATAACAAAGTTGATTTACAAAACCCACAACGGTTGAGTCGTGC
>JBASCV010000324.1:0-1939 GCA_049651825.1 Bacteroidia bacterium | reverse complement strand
TTGATAAAAAAACAAGCTTGTATCTGTGGCGACATAGTAGATGAATTGCCATTGTCGCAAAGCACAGTATCTCAGCATTTAAAAGAATTAAAAGATGCAGGACTTATTAAAGGTGATATTGACGGAGCCAAAGTATGCTATTGCATTGATGAAACAGAATGGAAAGTGGCTGAAAGTTATCTAAGAAGTCTGTTTTCTGCATATTCAGTAAAAAATAAGTGTTGCTAAAAAAAACAACTCAAAATATCGTAAAATAACGATTAATAAATCTAAAACAAAAATTATGAAATTATCTGAATTTAAAAAACAACTAAACGAGGTTTCGGAATTAAACTTCGTATTGCCAAACGGAAATAAAGTACCAACACATTTTCATATTACGGAAGTTGGTCAAGTAACAAAGCATTTTATTGATTGTGGCGGAACCATTAGAAATGAAAAACTAGTAAATTTTCAACTATGGGAAGCAAATGACTTTGATCACAAGTTAGCTCCTGAAAAACTGAAAGAAATAATAGCCTTGAGTGAAAATAAAATAGGAATTGAAGACGCAGAAATTGAGGTAGAATATCAAAGCGAAACCATTGGCAAATATGGTATTGAGTACAATGGTAGAGATTTTAATCTTGTCAATAAGTTTACAAATTGTTTGGCAAGTGATAAATGTGGTATTCCTGAAGAAAAACTAAAGTTAAACTTAGCTGAATTGCAATCTAAAAAACAAGGCAGCTGTACACCCAATGGAGGTTGTTGTTAGTTTACGAAAAATATCTTAAACCAATTTTAATTATGGTGGATAAACTCTGAATATTATTTTTGGCTTCGATACCCACTTTACTATAATAAATTTATTATCGCTATTCTTATGAAAAAGATATTAGTACTATGCACTGGCAATAGCTGTCGAAGCCAAATTGCAGAGGGGTATTTAAAACATTTTGTAAATGGCAAAGCACAAATATTTAGTGCTGGAGTAGAAACGCATGGTGTTAATCCCAAAGCTATAGATATTATGAAAGAAGATGGGATAGATATTTCTAACCATACGTCAAACAATATTGATGAGTATAAAACCATTGATTTTGATTTTGTAATTACTGTTTGCGATAACGCAAAAGAAAGATGTCCCTATTTTCCTACAAAAGCTCAAAAGTTTCATTACAATTTCCCTGATCCAGCTAAGGCAACTGGAGCAGATGAAGAAATTATGAATGAGTTTAGAAGGGTGCGAGAATTGATAAAAAATTATTGTAAAGAGTTTGTTCAAAAGAATATAATACCCCAGAATTAACTTTCCTATTTTCCTTATTTTTGCTATTTTTGTATAATGGCTAGAATAATGGCAATTGATTATGGAAGCAAGCGTGTAGGCATTGCTGTAACCGACCCATTGCAAATTATTGCAACAGGACTTACTACTGTTCATTCAAAAGACCTGATTGATTTTTTAAAAAACTATTTTTTAAAAGAACCTGTAGAGTGTATTGTTGTTGGTGAACCAAAACGATTAAATAATGAACCATCTGATTCGGCTCGTTTTATAAACCCTTTTGTGGTGCATTTAAAACGAACATTTCCCAGTATAAAAGTGGAACGGTTAGATGAGCGCTTTACTTCTAAAATGGCCTTTCAAACGATGATTGATAGCGGATTAAAGAAGAAAGACAGGCAAAATAAAGAACTAGTTGATGAAATAAGTGCTACCATTATTTTACAAGATTATATGAGTAGAATTAAATAATAATAAAACACTTACGCATTATATTGTACACAATACTTTAAATTATGATTTTACCAATTGTAGCCTATGGCGATCCTGTTCTACGAAAAGTAGGAGAAAATATTGATAAAGATTATCCATCTCTTAATGAGTTGATAAACAACATGTACGACACAATGCATAATGCTATGGGCGTAGGATTGGCAGCACCACAAATAG
>JBASCV010000323.1:0-1599 GCA_049651825.1 Bacteroidia bacterium | reverse complement strand
GTAGCATACGAATACGTATATGCACTACCTGCAATAGGTATCATGGAAGCAAACTCGGCATAACAAAGCCCTGCCAAGGCACAACCAATTGCGGCTACAATAAAACCTATGGTAACCGAAGGTCCTGCATTATTTGCTGCTGCTGCTGCTGTTCGAACAAATAAACCGGCACCAATTATAGCTCCAATACCCAAAGCAACTAAATTGCCCGCTGTAAGCGAACGTTTTAATCCTTTTTCATCATCGGCTGCTTCTTCAATTAATTTATCTAATGGTTTTTTTATGCTTAAATTTGCCATACTTTATTTAGTTTTGAATGAATTTCAAATATAGATAAGTTTTTATAAATAGAGAAAATTTAATTACACAGAAACTAACTCATACCTTTTATGTTTATTCTCATTGTTAGTATTTTTATTATAGGCTACTTTGCCATAGCACTTGAAGGCCCATTAAATATAAACAAATCGGCAGTGGCCTTGCTAACGGGTGTATTGTGCTGGACAAGCTACATACTTTTAGGAACGGATAACCACCTGATTTCCGAGCAGTTAGCCGAACATTTGGGCGAACTTTCGGGTATTTTATTCTTTTTGTTGGGCGCAATGACAATTGTTGAGCTTATTGATGCGCACGATGGCTTTGACATTATTACATCGGCCATTAAAACTACAAACAAACGTAAATTGTTGTGGATTATTTGTTTCTTAACTTTTATGTTGTCGGCAATTTTGGATAACCTTACCACAACCATCGTTATGGTTTCGTTGCTTCGAAAACTTATTGACAATAAAAACGATCGCCTATTTTTTGTGGGTATGGTTGTAATTGCCGCTAATTCGGGTGGTGCATGGAGCCCTATTGGCGATGTTACTACCACCATGCTTTGGATTGGAGGGCAAGTAACAGCATCAAACATTATAGTAAAATTAATAGTGCCTAGTATTATCTCCTTAGTTGTTCCGTTGACCATTGTATCGTTAAAATTAAAAGGAAACATAAGTGCTGTTGAAAAAAACACAAACCACAACAAATCAGAACTAACTAAAAATGAGCGCAATACAATATTTTTTACCGCTATAGGCGGATTGATTTTTGTACCGATTTTTAAAACCATTACGCATTTACCTCCATTTATGGGTGTTTTATTTTCATTGGGGGTGCTGTGGGTAGTAACCGAACTTATTCATAGAAAAAAAGAAGACGAACACAAAGAAAACCTATCGGTAGTTACCGCATTGCAAAAAATTGATACACCTAGTATTTTGTTTTTCTTGGGCATTTTATTGGCCATTGCCACACTGCAATCAACAGGGATATTAAACAATTTAGCCCAAACCATGGACGAAAAAATTGGTAATCTAAACATTATTGTACCTGGTATTGGCTTACTATCGGCTATTGTTGATAACGTGCCTTTGGTGGCTGCATCAATGGGTATGTATGATTTAAACCTATACCCTACCGACTCGTACATTTGGGAATTTTTGGCCTATTGTGCCGGTACAGGTGGAAGTATTTTAATTATAGGCTCGGCAGCAGGTGTGGCAGCCATGGGATTAGAAAAAATTGATTTTATGTGGTATTTCAAAAAAATAT
>JBASCV010000322.1:0-10434 GCA_049651825.1 Bacteroidia bacterium | reverse complement strand
TTGCAAAATATTGGTATGCAATAGGTACAACAGCAGGTGGTACTGATGTTTTGAACTGGACTGATAATGGTTTAAATACTTCAGTAACAAGTACAGGTTTGTCGTTAATAACAAATCAGTTGTACTACATTAGTGTAAAAGCCGAAAATGGTGCAGGATTATTATCAGATGCTGTGTCAAGCGATGGACAATTGATAAATACCCCAAATTCTGTTGATGAATATTTTATGGATTATAATTTGGGTGTTTATCCAAATCCTTTTAATTCAAGCTCGTTAATGAATTATACCATTCATGAAACTACCAATGTTGAGGTGTACCTTACGGATATGTTGGGTAAAAAAATTGTAATGTTCAATAATAAGCAAACCAAAGGAAAACATACCTTGGAATTGGATGCGGAGCGTTTACAATTGGCCAAAGGCATTTACGTTATCGGCATAAAAACAAACAGGGAAGAGGCTAAATTGAAAGTGGTTGTGCAGTAGTACTTTTGTTGAAAAGCGTCCATTTTGCTTCAATCAGTATCATTTTTTGAATCAAATAGCCAAAAAATGCTGTAAAATTGCTAAATTTACGTCTTGTAAAAATAAAATCAATTAAGCCATGTTCGATAGTTTAAGTAGTAAATTAGAAAGAGCCTTTAAAGTATTAAAAGGTCAGGGAAAGATTACTGAAATAAATGTATCTGAAACCATTAAAGAAATCCGAAAAGCCTTATTGGATGCGGATGTTAACTATAAAGTTGCCAAGCAGTTTACGGATACGGTAAAAGAAAAAGCGATAGGTCAAAATGTACTTACAGCACTTTCTCCAGGGCAATTGATGGTGAAAATTACCCATGATGAGCTTACAGCCCTTATGGGAGGCGAAACTGCTGAGTTTAAGCTTACACGCAATCCTACTATTATTTTAATGAGTGGTTTGCAGGGTTCTGGTAAAACAACGTTTTCGGGCAAGTTGGCCAATTATTTTAAAACTAAAAGAGGCAAAAAGCCTTTGTTAGTGGCCTGCGATATTTATCGTCCGGCAGCTATTCAGCAATTGCATGTGTTGGGTGAACAATTAGGGGTTGATGTATTTTCACAACCCGAAAATAAAGATGCTGTTGATATTGCAAAAAAAGCAATTCAACATGCAAAAGAAAATGGCAATACCATTGTAATTATAGATACTGCGGGTCGTTTGGCGATTGATGAGGTGATGATGAAAGAGATTGCTGCTGTAAAAAAAGCGGTAGAGCCTGATGAAACGTTGTTTGTGGTAGACTCAATGACTGGTCAGGATGCAGTAAACACAGCAAAAGTATTTAATGATGTGCTTGATTTTGATGGTGTAGTACTTACAAAATTAGATGGCGATACCAGAGGTGGTGCTGCATTGTCAATAAAATCGGTAGTAAACAAGCCTATTAAATTTATTGGTACTGGCGAAAAAATGGAAGCCATGGATGTATTCCATCCAAACCGTATGGCCGACCGTATTTTAGGCATGGGTGATGTGATTACCTTTGTTGAAAGAGCTGAAGCGCAGTTTAATGTTGAAGAGGCAAGAAAATTACAAAAGAAAATTGCTAAAAATCAATTCAGCTTCAACGACTTTTTGGATCAATTGCATCAGATAAAAAAAATGGGAAATATCAAAGATTTGGTAGGTATGATTCCTGGTGTTGGTAAAGCATTGAAAGATGTGGATGTGGATGAAAATGCATTTGTAAGTATAGAGGCTATTATATCTTCAATGACACCTGCTGAGCGTGAAACCCCTGAAATACTAAATGGTAAACGTAGAGAGCGTATTGCTAAAGGTAGCGGAAGAACTGTACAAGATGTAAATCGTTTGATAAAACAGTTTGAAGATACTCGCAAAATGATGAAGATGATGAGCAACAAGCAGGATATGGCTAAGCTGATGTCGCAAATGAAGAATATGCCGGGGATGAAATAATTGATAATTATTAATTGATAGTTAGTAGTTTTTAATGTTTAGTTTTTAGCGTTTAATATATGTATCTTGATTCTTAAATCTTGATACTTTTTTATACTTAGTACGTTTTTATGGCAGAAATATTGGATGGAAAGTTTATTTCAGAGCAAATTCAAGCTGAACTTTGTATTGAAGTAAATAAAATTAAAGAACGAGGCGAAAAAGTACCTCATTTAGCTGCTATATTAATTGGTAATGATGGCGCTAGTGAAACCTATGTTGCGGCAAAAGTTAAAGCGTGCGAAAAAGTTGGTTTTAAATCTACGCTTGTTCGTTTACCAGCTACTATTGATGAACAACAATTGTTGGTCCAAATTAAAGAACTTAATAATGATTTGGATATTGATGGTTACATTGTGCAATTACCTTTACCGAAACATATTAACGAGCATAAAATTATTGAAGCCATTGCTCCTGAAAAGGATGTAGATGGTTTTCATCCTCAAAATGTAGGCCGTATGGCTTTAAATTTACCAACGTATTTACCTGCTACTCCTTACGGAATTATACAACTTTTAGAACGTTACAAAATTGAAACTTCTGGTAAACATTGTGTTGTAGTGGGTAGAAGCCACATTGTAGGTTCGCCAATGAGCATTTTAATGGCTCGTAATGCTTTTCCTGGTAATTGTACTGTTACGCTTTGTCACAGCAAAACACCTAATTTAATTGATTATACCAAAACTGCAGATATTTTAATTGTTGCCCTTGGCAAACCCGAATTTGTTACTGCTGATATGGTAAAAAAGGATGTTGTTATTATAGATGTAGGCATAACTCGCGTAGCATCTACAGTAACCAAAAGCGGTTTCAAATTATTGGGCGATGTGCATTATGAATCCGTAGCTCCTATGGCATCTTATATTACTCCTGTTCCGGGTGGTGTAGGTCCCATGACTATCGCTTCATTACTTGTAAATACTTTAAAAGCGAGTAGGAGAGAGGTTTATCGTTAGGGTTGGCTAGATTCTATCTTTATTCAATAAAAGCTATTACTACCAAATATCGAATGCATTTTTAATCATATTTTTCCCCCAAGGATATTTACCGAAATCTTTTTGTAATTTACTTTTAAGTTCGGCTGGGGTATAAATTTTATTTTTTCCTTTTTTAGGTATCATTGTTGTTACATCTGATTTGAGTACTTCAACACTTTTAGCAAAATAAATAACACCCCCATCTTCAGCAGCAATACCCATAATAGCACCAGGCAATCCATAAAAACTTTCAGGTCCAATACTGGCACTAATTTCATCACAGTACCACGCATAAATGCGTGTACTGTCATTTGCTTCCCATATTGCTTTCCTACAGTTATAGTTATTTATGGTACGTTTACTATCAGTAATTTTCCATTCTCTTTTTGTTAATGTATCTTCAACATATAACTCTTCGCCCCATATTTTTTTTATCGTTAATTTATAATTAGCACTTTGTTTTTGGTAAACTACATTTCTACTAGTTGTCCAATTCATGTCATCTTTTAAATCGCTCTCTTGCGGTTTAAATACTGATATACTGTCGTTAAAGTAAAGTTCAAAATAATCTATTTTGTTTTTATCTTCTTCTTTAATCCATTCACGCATACCTTTATCTTTAAATTTTTTATAAAGATTTGTTTTACGTTCGTAAACAATTTTGCCTGATTTTATTTGTGCATTGCCTGTATTTATAAATAAAAACAAAACACAAATGATTAAGCTAAAACTAAAAGTCCATTTCATCTTTTTTGTTTTTATCACTGTTAAATTTATATATAACTTTTAATAGTACATATCTGCTAATAATATTGGTTTTGTTATCTGTTATAATATTGTCCTGAACAGTACGTGAAGTATTAATATTTTGATTTAAAATATCCGTTGCTTCAACAGATAAAATAAGGCTTTCATTTTTTAAAAATCGCTTTTCTATAGAAGCGTTCCATAGCGCAATATTAATATTATAACCTTCAGCTCGCTGACTATTTATAGTATAGTTTATGCTTGATTCAACTGAAAATTTAAAAGGTAATTGTAAACTGGTATTAAAAAAAAATGTTTGTGTATTGTATGGCTGATTGTTGATTGTATTAATTGTTGATTTAGGATTGTTATAATCGTATCTGTAACCTGCACTAAATTCAAGAGTGTCAAATTTTAATGTAAACTGAAGTCCTGTTGTAACATTTGATTGTGTTGTAACGTTTTGTTGTTTATTAATAAAATTGGTGTTTTTATTATAATTATATGATAAATCTGGCGATAAGGATAATAAACCCGAAAATAAAGTTTTTGTGCCACTAATGTTTCCGCTTGCAAAATAATTGCCATTGGTATTCATGGGGGTTGTAATTGTTCGTCCAATAGTGTCGTATTCAATGCTATTTGTAAATGCATTTGTTGTATTAGAATAATCAGCACTTATCCATACATAATTTCCTGTAATTGCTTTGTATGAATCAAAAGACGCGCTCACGTTTTGTTTAAATGTTGGCAACAAATTAGGGTTTCCATTTTTTATTTGATTCGGATTGGTATTATCCTGAACTGGTTGTAATTGATTAATATTAGGCAATTCAGAACTTGTAGAATAATCAACTCCTAATCTTCTGCTATCAGAAAATTTATATTCGTAGTTGATAAAAGGAAGTAAATTGTTTACATTTTGCGTTATAATTTTTTGAGTAACTAAATTTATATTTTCAATTGAAATGTTGCGAGCTTTTGCTCCAAAACTTAATTCTTGTTTATTTGCAGCATAAATATATTTTACACCTAAACGATTGGTAATACGTGTGTTTTCAAAATTATTGGTGAGCATCGAATCTTGAAGCGAGTATTCCCCGTTAGAGTAATTAAATGTTTCTTTTTGTTGAGTATTAACAGTATAGTTTCCATTATAACTAAATTCAATTTTTACTTTTTTTGTTATTGGCTCTATATATTTTATTATGGCATTATGGCTATTGTTTGTGTTCGAACTTAGTTTTTGTTGATTGATAGAATCATTTGAGTTGATTGAATTGTTGAGATAGGTGTTGTTTGAAAACAGTAGTCCTTCGGATGAGTTTTTTATAGTTACGTTGTTGTAGTTTAATTGAAATAGTCTATGTTTTTTTTTGAATTTACGGGTTAGTATTGCTGTTGTGTTTATATCAGAACTCTTAAATTTATTTGTATTAACAATATCTGTAATTCGTTCGCTTTCATTTTCATCATTTAAAAAAACGGTTTTCTCATTTTTTGAAGTAGAGGACGAGTTTATTTTTACTACTGGTACTATTTTTAATTCGGTTAATGAATCTAATTTTTGACTAACATTAAATGTAACGTTATGTGCTTCATTTAGTTGATTGTTTACACTTTGGTTTTCAGTAGAGTAGGTTGTATCGGATAGAAAATAAGTTGATTTGGTTTCGCTTGTTGCATTTAATTGATAGTTTGTATAACTGTAGTTTGAGCTTATTTTTGTTTTTGGCGTTAATTGGTCGGTGTAATAAATACCGGTTTTAATTGTTTGCGGAATTCCTTTGTTTTGGTTTCTTCCACCATTAAACCAATATCTTTCCGATTCATCATCATCTCCTGTAGAAACATATTCAGTATTTAATCCGTATGAATAAGTATCGCGCCAGCCAATATTGGAACGGGGTGTATTGCTTGCCAATCCAAAAACGGATATTTTTTGTTTTTTATTGAATTTATTTGCAAGTAATTCAGCTTCATGAAACCGTTGGAAATCGCTTGCACCTGTTACTTTACCAAAATAACCTTTTTTAGCATCTTCCTTTAATTTTAAATTTAATACCTGTATCGTTTCATTTCCATCGTCTGTTGCTTGTTCGTTTTTTGCTTCGTATACCTGAACAGATTCAACAGCTTTTGCATTCAAATTTTTTGTTGCAACAGTTGGGTCCGTTCCAAAAAATTCATCCCCATCAACTAATACTTGATCTATTTTTTTTCCTTGAGATGTTATTTTTCCTTCCGCATCCACTTTCATTCCCGGTAGTTTCTTCAACAAGTCTTCAACAGTGGCATTGGGTTTTACTTTAAAAGAATCGGCCGTATAAATCAGTGTATCGCCTTTATAAAAAACAGGATCTTTGTATGCGTAAATAATTATTTCTTGTAGAGTATGGCTTTTGGGGGGGAGAATAATTTTTCCAAAATCAAACTCATTATTTGTAGTGCTTCCAAATACGTAATATGATTGGTCATTAAATTTCGGGTGGGAAATAATAATTTGCAAAGTATCAATAGCAGTGTTTAGTAAAAAAAAGCCTTTTGAATCAGTTCTTGTATGCGAAATTAATATAGAGTCGTTTAAGCGAACGGCCATTACAACAGCATTTTCTAAAGGCGCTTTTGTTGTCGTATCTTGAACATGACCTCCTATGCTCATTTTTTGAGCAAATGCGTTTGAGATAATTCCCAATAACATAAAAACTATCAAAAACTTACGCATATTCAAAAGGTGTTAAAGTGTTTTTTTATCTATAACGCAAGAAAATAAAAAAGACACAAAAAATGGATTAATAATTTACTGTAATATTATTTTTAATAAAGATTATTATTTTATTTGATATTGCTGATAAAAATCCATCCACTTTTCGGTTTTATATTTGTTTTCGCCAAAGTAGATTAAAATTGGTTTTAGACTTTTAGGATGGTAATAGCTAGCTAAAACGTCAATTGTATTTGCTTGTTCATCAAGTACAGCAATTGTGGGGAAGGTAAAACGACCGTTGGTTACTCTAAATGCAAACGTATTGAGTGGAAATCCATTTACAAGCTGTTTATAATACTTTTCGTTTTTGAATAAAATAGTATCATTGCTTTCGGCATTAAAATTTACCAGATAATAGTTTTTGTCAATATAATCAGCAACTAAAGTATCTGTAAAAGTTGTTTTATTCATTACAATACAAGTGTTACAAAAATTCGCATAAATATTTACTAAAATTTTTTTAGGTTTTTTCTTTTGAAGCTCCAGTGCTTCGGAAATTGAATATGTTTTTATTTTTTTCTTTTCAAATTTTGTAGTATCAATAAACGTATTATTGAAGCGTTCTTCAAACTCTTCGTAAGGTGCATTTTTATATGCATTTTCAACCATAAACACCAATATAGGTTGAATCTTTTTTTCTTCTAAATATCCTTGGGTTAATAAATTGAATTCAAAATTATTACCAACAAAAATTGTTGAAGGGTAGGTAAGTTGTTTCCCTAAAAACTTTATTGCTAGCTCATGCGGGGTTCTGGGTAATGTTGAAGTGGGTTTATAGGTTTGACCATTGTATTCAATCGTATCTTTACCTTCGGCATTGAATTTAATTGGATAAAAATTGGTATTTACATATTGTGCTAGCGCTTGGTTTGAATAGGTTGTTTTCATCATGTGTTTACACCAACCACACCAGTCAGTATATACATCGATTAAAAATGGACGAGGTTCTTTTTTGTTTTTTTCTTGTGCCTCCTCAAATGAAAGCCATTTTACTGCTCCATTTTCTTCCTGAGAAAATAAATTGGTGCAAATTAAAAAAGTAACTAGTAAAAGTATATTTCTCATGTGTTTGTGTTAACTATTGTTTATTCATAACAAAAATAAGATGTTTTAGGAGCTTAAAAAATAAAAAGACACCTTATCAACTGATAAGGTGTCTTTTTAAGATTATTTAACTTTTTAAACAGCTTTTAATACTCGTATTGAGCTCTATAACTCAATTGATTATTGTAGTAACGTGCTTGTTTATTTCCATATTCTTCATATGCTTTTTTTGCCCAAACCTGTGCTTGTTCTACGTTACCAAGTACTTCATAGCCAACAGCAATGTTGAAACAAAGTCTACCTGCATTTTTTGAAGAAGATGTGTTTTTTAACATTTCTGTCCAACTATCAATTGCACCTTGCCAATTAGCAACTTCTGTTTTTCTAAATGTAGCTCTAAAAGCTTCTTTTTGTGGTTTTTTACCTTTTTTATAAATAACGCGTTGAACATTATTGTATACAGGAAAAAAACGTTGTACATACTCTTCCCCAGCTTGATAAGCTGTTTGTGCCAAGGCTTCTGGTGGTGGAACGGCTATACCTAAAGGTCCTGGAGTGAATAGTAAATGACTTTGTGATTTATACTGATCAATTACTTGTTGTGTTTTAGGGTTATATAAGCGCCAGTAACATTCAACATTCATTCTGATTTGGCTTACAGGAGCTGTTGATGGTACAGGAGGTGCGCCAGCAGCTGTATTTAGTGCATTACTTACAACATTTGCTGTTGCATCCGTATTTGAGTCGAAGTTTTCGAGTACAAGTAATGCATCTGTTTTTGTTGAATCACAAAGGTGTTTTACAGTTGCCCAATCTACAAGTGGAGGAGTTTGTCTATTACCTGTACCCGATAATTTTCTTTTTTCAAGGTGAACTACTTTTATTTCATGCCAACCATTCAGTTTATCATAAACACCTCTTAAGCATGAGTTTGATGCCCTTTTATCAGAACCTGCAACTTCACCCGAAAGTATAGCTTCGGCAATGTTGAGGCCGTTGGGTTTACCTGTTGTACCCGAACGATTTACTACGGCAATACTTTTAATGTCAGCAGGAAACTCTACTCGCGGAGCTGTTGGAAATTGTAAACTAACACTTCCAAATTTTGAGCAGGATGACAAAAACAATGCAATAACTGCAATAAATATTATTTTTTTCATAAAACAGCGTTTTAAATTATTTTAAAAAGTATTTCAAAATCTATGCCATATTTGTTATTGAACAATTTTTATTCTCCCGCTTTAACTACTTCTACCCACTTCCCAGCCTTGCGTGCGTTAATTGTATTGTCATACATGGCCTCACAATAAACCGTAGGTAAATAAAATTTACCTATATATGCTGCATTTAAAACAATTCTATAGATGTTCGTTTTATAAGGAGCAATATTGAAATATGTATACACTCTATCATCGCGTATATCCTGATAAGTAGGGAAGTCACTTTTTATAGTGCTTGCCGATTCATCCATACGTGTGTTGTGTATTTCCCAACCACTAGGAAATATTTGCGAAAGCGCCATTTGCATGTATTCGCCTCTTATTCCTGGATTATTGATTGAAACTTCAGCAATAAAATCGGTGCCCTGCTCCAACTTACTTACATCAATAGCTGCACCTTGCATAGTGGTATAATTTACCGTCATTTTTAGGTCGTTATCAGCATTGGTTTGATCGCCTGTTTCTGGTATACCTTCTAAAACAACACGTGCAAACAATACACCGCTAGCAGTGTTGGTTATTGTTAAATTACCATTATTCGCACCTTTAATGCCCATATCTATTTGTTTTACAGGCAATTTTGTGTTTAATGCAATTGGAGCGTTATTGTTTATTTTAACAGAATATTTCATTTCTCCATTGCCACTGTTTATCGAAGCAAATTTAGAAACTGCAATTAATGAATAAGCTGTAGTTTGTGTACTCATCCAGTTATTAGAGCTCAATGATTTTGCAATATTCTTTAATATAGGATATGCCTTTTCTTTCAATTTAAGCAATGTTAATGTTTCCAATATCATTGCTTCATCGCGTTCTGATGACCCATAGCTGTATGCCATTTCGTTGTATTTAGGAATACTTGTAGATAAGCTAGCAATTAGTTTTTTAGCAACTTCCGGATTACCCGCTTTAACATAAGCTGCCGCCAAGCGCCATGTGGCAGCAACTGATAGGTTAGGTTGTTCTTTTAATCGGTTCATTGCGCCTAATTCAGGAGCTTTTGCCAAAGCCAATGTATACAAGCGATAGGCTTGTGTTAAATCATCATTGTAGTAATAATAATTTTTAGATTTAGGACTCCAAGCGTTTGCTTTGTTGCGTTGATAACGTTTCCAGTTATCCATAAATCCAACTGGCAATGCGTAGCCTTTCATTTCAGCTTCAATCATAAAATGACCAGCATAGGTAGTTCCCCAATCGTCAGCATCATACATTCCTGCCCAATAGCTCAAACCACCACTAGCAGATTGGAATCCTTTTAAACGGTCTATTCCAATTTTAATATTTTTATCAATCATTATTTTGTAATCGCTGTTGAGCTCCATTACATCTGATAAATATAGTTGAGGGAATACCGATGATGTTGTTTGTTCAACACAACCATGCGGATACTCAATTAAGTATTTTAAACGTTCAGCAAGATTAATTGCAGGCATTGACGAAAGCTCTATTGTTCCTTTATTTGTACCCGACATTCCTGCTGGTTTGTATTCTGAAGTCCATGTTTTGCCAGCTTCAATAACTGTTTCAATAACATTTACAACTTTCGGATTCGGATTGCGTACATCAAGTTCAATATCATACGTTGCCTTTTCTGCACCGCTTGTCGCAATGATTTTTACTTTACCAATACCCAATGCCGAATTTACTTTCAGTTTAAAATTAACCACTTCATCGCCCACTTCTTTAAAGC
>JBASCV010000321.1:0-2087 GCA_049651825.1 Bacteroidia bacterium | reverse complement strand
ATTTGTAATCGAATTGTTGTAAATGCTGATTCTACGATTGCCGCAACATGGACAATGTCGCACGATTCTGATGCTGAATCATCACCAAACAGAGGTACAGGATACAACTATTTTAACGGTACAACATGGGGAACCATGCCAACAGCGCGTTTGGAATCTATTCGTTGTGGATGGCCCAATATTGGTGTAACAGGTACAGGTGGTGAAGTAATTGTTTCGCACGAAGCTACAGGTGGTACAGGCAATATTCATGTGTTAACACGCCCTGTAAAAGGTACCGGTTTATGGAAAGATACCACTTTGGGGTACGAAGATGTATGGCCACGTATGGTTGTTGCGGGCGCAAACGGGCAGTCTGTTCATATTATATCTCAAACTACAGGTGCAGATAGTAACCCTCCTTTTCACGGACAGGACGGTGCAATTGCATATTCACGTTCATTGGATGGTGGTATAACTTGGGATAAAGTACAAACTGTTATTCCTGAAATAGATTCATCACATTACTTAGGTTTTGGTGGCGATTCGTATGCCATTGATGCTAAGGGAGATACAATAGTTATTGTTGCTGGAGGTTTTGATGTAGATGTGGTATTGTTAAAATCGATAGATAACGGAACTAGCTGGACTAAAACCATTGTTCACGAATTTCCAATTCCGTTGTATGATGCCGAAACAATGAATACCGATTTAGATGATGATGGTACAACAGATACCATCGAAACAAATGATGCTTCTGTTGCTGTGATGTTAGATCATCAAGGTAAAGCACACGTTTGGTTTGGTAGAATGCGTGTGTTAGAAGATGCTGGCGAAACCAATATGTCGTACTTCCCTGGTACTGATGGATTGTACTATTGGAACGAATCAATGACTGAACCAGGCATAGTTGCATTTGCTCAAGACATTGATAATGACAATGTTTTAAATGTTGAAGCTTGGGGTACGTACCAAACATCATTGACTTCTTTCCCTAGTGCTGGTATTGATGCAGCAGGTAATATTTACTTAGCTTACGGAAGTATTTATGAAGGTATTGCCGAAGAAGGTACTCCGGGTAATGGTAAAAGTTTCCGTCATACATACGTATTAAAGTCAAGCGATGGTGGTTTAACTTGGTGTGGCCCTATTAATGTGGTAAGCCCTGATAACTCTGAGCAATACGATTATTTTGAAGGTGTATTTGGAGCGCTTGGAAAACGTGTGGATGGAAGTGTACATTTAATTTATCAACGAGATAACGCGCCAGGCCATGCATTATCAACTGGTGGTGTTGATGCTCAAACAGGTAACGAATCAGAAATTGTGTATGTAAACATTCCTGTAAATCAATTTGATGCATTTACTGTTTGTGATAGCTTATTTTTTGATTTGGCTAGCGTAGGAATCAATGAAAATGCTGAGGTGTTATCAACTGTTGATTTGTATCCAAATCCTGCAAAAGGTGCATTTAATTTAACTGTAAATGTTACTAAATCAGAAAAAGCTACAATCGCTATCACCAATATGCTAGGTCAGCAATTAATTGCTTTTGACGAGCAATTAGTGTTAGGTAATAATAAACTAACTGTGAACACAACAGGTTTAAAATCAGGTGTTTATTTTGTTAAAACAACGGTGAAAAACAAAGTTGCAGTTAAAAAATTAATCATCGAATAAGGTTGTTTTTTATAACTTTAAAAAAGCTTCAAGTAGTAATTACTTGGAGCTTTTTTGTTTGTCCGCCTTTCTATACAACCCTTTTTAACGGTATTTACTTCTATTTGAATAATAGGAACAAATAAATTCAACATACTTTTGTTTTTTAGTATTGGTGCTTGACATTTTGATTTTTTTTTACTATATTTACTCAAAACAAAAACAAACTACCCCCACCCAATAAAATTTAAATAATTATGAAATCAATCATTTACATTGCATTATTTTTATCCAGTTATTTTTGTTTAGCTCAGGATACATCCCTAAAAAAATATTACTTATCAAATACTAAAACGTTATCTAATATCAACGTTAAAGCTTCATATGCATTTGAATCACCTGATAAAAAATTCATTTGTATTGCTGATCCAGATGTTAGTCAAGTATAC
>JBASCV010000320.1:0-33447 GCA_049651825.1 Bacteroidia bacterium | reverse complement strand
ATTTAGCTGAGAGGCTTTTATTATTTAAAAAGGGATTATGTTATTACTATTGATAAGCAACAACAACATCGCCACCACTCCATGAACACTTGTATCCATAAGGACAAGATGTAGTTACAGCACCGTTAGCATCAACACCATATGTTAATGTAATTGGATTTGACAACACATATAAATTAAGAACACCTTTTGGTTTAAACAAACAAGGATCTCCGTATACATAATATGTGATTGGAGTACTAACATTTAAAGTAAAATTATCATCGTAACGTGTAACGCCCCACATAGCTACATTAGTGTAACCGTTAGCAGTTGTATCGCCAGTAATCTCAACTTTTACCTTGCCTAAATTATATGAAAAAGTTCTCGTTTTGGCAATTTTCCACTCTCCATCAGTTCCATCATCAAAATATACATCTAAATCAGCTCTTATTTCATGAACTATTGGAGTGCCTAATATTAATTCTACAATACCGCCTCCATTAACATTTTTTGCAGTAGCATAACCTAAAAACTTTACCCACTTATTATTTGCAACATATTGCACTTTATAGTTGTTAAAATATATTTTAGCTACACAACCTGCTTCTGACCAACGTGTTATAGTTGTTGTAGTTGAATCATAAGGCAATTTAATAATAATGCTTCCGTAACGTATTTTCCCACCACATGCAGTAGTACCATCATAATTAACAGTAATTATTCCTTGAGCCTTCAGAGAAGAATCAATGGTTGCACCACAAATTTCTTGAACACCTCTTGTAGTTGATACTTCTTGCAAAATTGTATTAGATTCGTCCAAAGCCACACTAGATTCACCATCAACATTCGATTGGTCAGTTGATCGTTGGGTTTGTTGAGCATTGGTAGTTGTATTTGTAGGAGTTGTTGTAGGAGTAATAGGAGTTTCTTCCTCTTTTTTACAACCAGTAATTAGCAAGGCAATCATTGTACCACCAAGCATTATTTTTTTTAGTGATGAAGCAAGTTTCATATGGAATAAATTTAGGGTTAGTATTGATTTTTAACTATAGCTTAGTGTAAATATAATCAATTAAAAAAAGAGATGCAAATTTATATGTACATACATAATATGAATTGAGAAAAAAACTATATTTTGACACCAACCAAACAAATATCGTCCACTTGTTCCTGTTCACCTTTCCATTGATTATGAGTTTCAACAACCTTATTGTATTGCTCAGCCATAGATAGATTTACATTTGTTAACAACATTGATTTGAACAATTTTGTTTTAAATTTTTTACCATTCGGTCCACCAAACTGATCGGCATAACCATCGCTAAACAGATAAAAAACATCCCCTTTTTTAAAAGGAATAACATGCGTATTGAATGGCTTAGGGTTTTCTACTTTTCCGATTGGTTGCTTATCGGGTTTTATTTCAATTAATTTTCCCTCAGAAATATAGCACAATGGAATATTAGCACCGCTCCACTTTATTTCTTTAGTACTTGCATTTATACACAACAAAGAAATATCCATACCATCTTTCACATCTTTATTACTCCTTGAAAAGGTTTCAAGCACCAAATCTCTTGTTTTTGATAGTATTTGAGCTGGATCGGTTAAGCCAAACTCTAATATGGTTCTATTGAGTGCATTACTACAAATTACACTAATAATTGCACCAGGTATACCGTGTCCAGTACAATCGGCAACAGCAACAAAAACCGTATCGCTTCTTTTTTCTACCCAATAAAAATCACCTGCAACAATATCTTTGGGTTTATAAAACAAAAAATATTCATTTAATGTTGACTGCAAATAACTATCAGTAGGCAACATCGCTTCTTGCAAACGCTTTGCATAAGAAATGGAGGCCAAGATTTCAATTTGCTTTTCCTCAACAATTTTTTTCTGCAACTCAATTACGTTTTTTTGTTTGCGTGTAACCCTTAAGCGCTGCAGTGCAAAAACAGAAAACAAAGCTACAAGCAGTAAAATAAAGCTTGTGGCTACTATTACTACTTTTTGTTTTTTTTCTTGTTCTTCGGCAATAGCCAACTGCTTTTCATGCTCTTTAGCATCAATAGCCTTTTGTTTTTCATAGGTATATTTTAATTCTTTCTTTAAAACATCTTTTTGCGTATTTTCATTCAAAATACTATCTTTCATTTTCATAAGCAACTTATGCATTTCTAAGGCAGACTTATAATCCCCCGTCAATTCATATATCTCAAACAAAGAGTTACTAAAATCGCGTATATATGCAACCTGATTACTCTCCTTTGCAATTTCTATTGCCTTGCGTGAATATTTAATCGCTTCTGGATAATTTCCTTGTTGTTTATACACATTCCCCATAGTACTTAGAAAAGTAGCTACGCTTTTATTATCACCAATTTGCTCAAATTTTTTTAAACTTTTATTTAAATAAATTAATGCTAAATCAGTATTCCCATTTTCAAAATATTCAATTCCAATGTTCCCTATAGCCGTTGCAATTTTTTTCTCATCTCCAAGCTCTTCACTTAATTTCAAACTTTGTTTTAAAAAGTCAATTGCTTTTTCATGAACACCCATTTTAGAATTTATCGCAGCCAAATTATTATAAGCAATAATCATCCCTCTTTTATCATCAATTGTTTTTCTTATTTTTAAGCTACGTGTTTGATAACCAATAGCTTTCATGGGTTCGTTTTGTTCTAAAAACACCCTACCAATATTGCTCAAGCAATTTGCTTCACCCATCTTATCACCTATTTCTTCATTAATGGATAAACTTTTGGTATAATAATCAATTGCTTTAGCATATTCCGCCTGATCTTGGTATATAATTGCAATGTTATTAAGCGTTGCTGCAAGTCCTTTTTTATCGGCAATAGCTGTTCGAATTTTCAAACTTTGGCTATAATAATCTAACGCTTTAGAATGTTCGCCCTTATTGTAGAGCACTATACCTAAACTATTTTGAGCTAGCGCTAAGGATTTTTTATATTTTTTTTGTTCATTATCGCTCAAACCTTCTTTAATTAAATTAGCTTCGGCAAGCTTAATAATGTCCTCATTTAATTTTTTATCCAAATCAGGATTAGAAACATAAATGATATTATCCCACGATTCCAGTGCATTGATTTTAGAGGTATCGTGCTTGGCTGTAGCAATTATATTTTTTAATGAATCTATTTTGTGCAATTGCGTTTTGCTCAATTGTGCGCAAACAATTGTAGTACAAAACAGCATTAAAACACAAACAATACCATTTTTCATGGATACAGAACTTAAAAAGAGATTATTCTAGCAACAGGAAAAACTAAGGTACGGATTATCAGCGAGAAAAGCTTTTAATTTGAATATTTTTTGTTAAATTTATTGCCTAAAGCTAACATCACATATATCATGAAAAATAAAATTAAGGTAATTTCTGCTATTGCTTTAACAGCAATTAGTTCTATTGTATTTATAGAGTTGAGTTCGCCAGCAGGCGCTAATGGCGGAGGAGCTCCTTCTGCAAGAACAGGTTCTCCTGGCGATGGGGGCAACTGTACTTCATGCCATAATGGTACAGCAACTACGCAAGCCGGACTCATCACTTCAGATATTCCGTTGACAGGTTATGTGCCCGGAACTACGTATACTATTACTGCATCTATTACAACAAACGGAGTTACTGAATATGGATTTCAAATATCGCCTCAAAGTACCAGTGGAGCACTACTTGGCACATTAACAGCTACCAACACAGCTGGCACACAACTTACCACCAGTGGTAAATACATTACCCATAAATCGGCAGGAACTGCATTTCCTTCAGGAACTGCAACGTGGTCGTTTGATTGGACAGCACCAGTTGCTGGCACAGGAGATGTAACTTTTTATGGTGCATTCAACTCAGCAAACAGCAATAACAATACTGCTGGTGATATTATAACACTCAGCTCGTTAACAGCCTCTGAAAATCTTACTACGGACATTACTAACAAGAGTGAGGAAACTATTGAATTATCAGTTTACCCCAACCCTTTTACTGATAAATTGTATATTAAAAATGCTTTAAATAATACAGAAGTAATAAACGTAACAATTAGTGATATAAATGGAAAAATTGTAAAATCAACAACTAGTATCAAAAACGAACAAGCAATTGATTTACAAGAACTTGCAAAAGGTTTATACTCCATAAAAATTGAAACAAACAAAGGTATCATTACAAAAAAAGTAACTAAAGAGTAGATTAACTATTTTAACGATTGATTAAAATGAGCAGTTAATTAACTGCTCATTTTTTTAACAGCACTATTGGAATGCAATCTTTTACTAAGGAAGAACGTTTGTGTAGCAAAATTGCCTTGGATGATTTGTTTGAAAAAGGCAGTTCTTTCCATAGTTTTCCATTTAAAATTGTTTGGCAAATAACAAAAAAAACTATACCCTTTCAAGCACAAGTAGCCATAAGCGTCCCTAAACGCTATTTTAAAAGAGCTGTAGACCGCAATAAAATAAAAAGACGCATACGAGAAGTATACAGAAAAAACAAAGCTAGTTTTTATGAAAACTTAGGCGAGAAGCAACTACTTTTTATAATTGTTTACACGTCAAAAACAATAATAGAGTATAAAGAACTAGAAGACAGAATGATTGTGGCTTTAGACCGTTTACAAAAATCTATTTAAACAATGAAACAGGTTGTAAATAGTATAAAAGTGGGAATTAGCTATATTTTCATTTTTATTATTCGCATTTACCAATATACGCTATCGCCATTATTAGGAGCATCGTGCAGGTATGAACCCTCGTGCTCACAATACGGAATTGAAGCACTAAAAAAATACGGAATTTTTAAAGGCGGATACCTTACTATTAAGCGCATACTTTCTTGCAATCCATGGGGTGGACACGGGCACGACCCGGTTCCATAATAGTTCATTTTTGTTGGTATTTTTTTTGATGTAGTAAAATAAGCGGAAAGCTTAATTTTTAAATTGTTTTAATTTTTAGTAAATTTATAAAGTTATTTTACCATAGGTTATTAATTGATACACATACATGAAAGCATTTTTCAAAAAATTCAAGTTGTTATTTATTGCTTTACTAATAAGTGGCTACGCAATTTTATCATATAGCTTTGTTGACAATTATTTTGAGGTTTCTAAAAACCTTGACATTTTTGCTACACTATTTCGCGAACTCAACATTTACTATGTTGACGAAACCAATCCGGGTGATTTGATGAAAAAAGGCATTGATGATATGCTTGCTTCGCTTGATCCCTACACCAACTACATTCCCGAATCAGAGATTGAAGATTATCGTTACATGACTACGGGTCAATATGGTGGAATTGGGGCACTTATCCGTCAGGATGGGGAGTATGTTGTAATATCAGAACCATACGAAGGATTTCCTGCACAAAAAGCCGATTTAAGAGCTGGCGATAAAATTTTAAAAATTAATGATACAGATACAAAAGGTAAAAAAACCGAAGATATTAGTAAATTTTTAAAAGGTCAACCGAGTAGTACTATTAAACTATTAATTGAACGAGAGGGCGAAAAAAAACCTTTTGAAAAGGTTATAAATCGTGAAGAAATAAAAATTAAAAGTGTGCCCTATTCAGGAATGATTTCGCCAGAGGTTGGTTACATAAAACTAACAGGCTTTACAGAAAACGCAGGTGGAGAAGTGAAGGATGCTTTATTAGAACTAAAGAAAAATAACTCCCTTAAATCGCTGGTACTTGATTTGCGTGGCAACCCAGGTGGATTACTAAAAGAAGCTGTGGATATTGTAAATTTATTTGAAGAAAAAGGAACAGACATTGTTAGTACACGTGGTAAAATAAAAGATTGGGATAAAACACACAAAGCAACAAATAACCCCGTAGATTTAGATATCCCTGTTGCGATACTTATAGACAGAGGTTCGGCCTCTGCATCAGAAATTGTATCGGGTGCTTTACAGGATTTAGATAGAGGTGTTGTTGTTGGGCAACGTTCGTATGGTAAAGGCTTAGTGCAACAAACTCGTCCGTTGAGTTATAATGCACAATTAAAAGTAACTGTTGCTAAATACTATACACCCAGCGGCCGTTGTATTCAAGCATTAGACTACTCGCACAGAAATGAAGATGGTAGTGTAGCAAAAGTGCCTGATTCACTAATAACCGCTTTTAAAACAAAAAATGGTCGTATTGTTTATGACGGAGGTGGCGTAGCGCCTGATATTACAACAGAAACACCCAAATACAGCGCAATTCTTACTAGCATTGTTACAAAAAATTTAATTTTTAAGTACGCCACAAAATATAGAAACACGCACAATTCAATTGCTCCAGCGAAAGAATTTAAGCTTTCGGATGCTGAATACGATGACTTTGTTGCTTACTTAAATGATAAAGATTATGATTATACTACAAAAACAGAAAAAACAATAGAAAGCTTAATGGAAGATGCAAAAGAAGATAAAACATTGGATGCTATAAAGGCTGATATTGAAGCCTTAAAAACCAAAATAATGCACAACAAAAAGGCTGATTTAATAAAATACAAGCCTGAAATAAAACAATTTTTAGAAGAAGAAATTGCTTCAAGATATTATTTCCAAAATGGACGTTTAGAAGCATCTTTGGATGACGATGCAGAATTAAAAGAAGCTTTAGCTTTATTAAAAGATCAAGAGCGATACAAAAAAATATTAACTACTGTTGTAAAAGCAGAAAAACCTTTATTTATTCCTGATAAAGAAAAAGAAAAAAATTTAAAAGGCCCCAATGGCGACATGGAAAACTAGCTAACTATAAAGCCCCGCATAATTGCGGGGCTTTATAGTTATTTAATCACACCTAATTGTTTGCCAACTTTTTCAAAAGCAACAAGCGCCTTATCAATGTGTTCTTTTTCATGAGCAGCAGATAACTGTACTCTAATACGAGCCTGTCCTTTAGGAACAACAGGATAAAAGAAACCTATTACGTAAATACCTTCTTCTAACAATTGATTTGCAAAGTCTTGCGACAACTTAGCATCATACAACATTACAGGAACAATTGCAGAATCGCCTTCTTTAATTTCTAAACCAATTTTTTTTATTCCCGCTTTAAAGTAATTGATATTCCACTCTAACTTATCTCTCAACTGTGTTGTTTCACTAAGCATATCCAAAACTGCAATAGAAGCACCAACAATATGAGGAGCTAATGAATTGCTAAATAAATAGGGCCGTGAGCGCTGACGCAACAAATCAATAATTTCCTTTTTACCGGTAGTAAAACCACCCATAGCGCCACCTAAAGCCTTACCCAATGTACCTGTAATAATATCAACACGATGCATTACATTTTTTAATTCAACAGTACCTCTTCCTGTTTTTCCAATAAAGCCTGTAGCATGGCTTTCGTCAACCATTACAAGGGCATTGTATTTATCAGCTAAATCACATATTTTATCCAATGGTGCAACAAATCCATCCATAGAGAAAACACCATCCGTTACAATTACTTTAAAACGCTGTGCTTGGGCCTTTTTCAGCTGCTCTTCCAAATCAGCCATATCTGAATTTTTGTAACGATATCGTTGTGCTTTTGATAAACGCACACCGTCAATAATAGAAGCATGATTCAATTCATCCGAAATAATTGCATCTTGTTCACCAAAAAGCGACTCGAATACTCCACCATTTGCATCAAAACAGGCAGCATAAAGAATAGTATCTTCTTGCCCTAAAAACGAAGCAATTTTTGCTTCTAATTCCTTATGAATATCCTGAGTGCCACAAATAAAACGAACACTACTCACGCCATATCCTCTTGTATCAAGTGTTTTATGAGCCGCCTCTATAACCTTTGGATGTGACGATAAACCCAAATAATTATTGGCACAAAAAATAATAACGTCTTTACCGTTTACTTTTACTACAGCTCCTTGCTCCGTATTAATAACACGTTCGCGTTTAAACAAACCCGATTCGTCAATGTTTTTTAATTCTTCTTGAAGGTGATTTTTGAAATTTCCGTACATAATTAGATGTTAGATTTGAGATATTAGATATTAGACAGTTTTATTGTTATTTAGTTGAAAGTCTGAAGCTGGAAATTTGAATTTCATCTTTTACTTTACTTCCAACTTCGGACTCCTGTCTTCCGACTCACTTTAATTGTTAAACATATTAAACAAAAGTATGTAAATTTTGTCTTAAATTGTAATCGTTTTTAAAGGATCGATTTTATGAAAAAAATAATGTTATTAGGTTCAGGCGAACTGGGAAAAGAATTTGTAATTGCTGTAAAGCGCTTAGGTCAATATGTTATAGCTGTTGACTCGTATAATGATGCACCAGCACAACAAGTTGCTGATGAACGTGAAGTAATTAATATGCTTGATGGTGCCGAATTGGATAGAATTGTAGCAAAACACAAACCGGATATTATTGTACCTGAAATTGAAGCAATTAGAACAGAACGTTTTTACGATTATGAAAAACAAAACATACAAGTAGTACCGAGCGCTAGAGCAGCTAATTTTACGATGAACCGCAAGGCCATACGTGATTTAGCAGCAAAAGAATTGGGGTTAAAAACAGCTAAATATGAGTATGCAAATAGCTTTGATGAATTAGTTGCAGCTGTTAAAATTGTTGGAATACCTTGTGTTGTAAAGCCATTGATGAGCTCTTCGGGTAAAGGACAAAGTGTTATTAAAACAGAAATTGATATTGAGAAAGCGTGGAACTACGCTCAAGCAGGAAAAAGAGGAGATTATAGCGAAGTAATTGTTGAAGCTTTTGTTAAATTTAATTCCGAAATAACATTGCTAACCGTAACTCAAAAAAGTGGCCCTACGTTGTTTTGTCCGCCAATAGGGCATCGTCAGGAACGAGGTGACTATCAAGAAAGTTGGCAACCCGCAGTGATACAAGCTGATTATTTGAAAGAAGCGGAACAAATGGCTGATAAAGTTACCAAAGCACTTACAGGAGAAGGATTATGGGGTGTTGAATTTTTTCTAGCAGATGATGGCGTTTATTTTTCGGAATTATCGCCACGCCCGCACGATACAGGAATGGTAACACTTGCAGGCACTCAGAATTTTTCGGAATTTGAATTGCATGCACGTGCTGTATTAGGCTTACCAATTTCTGAAATAACATTGGAACGTGTAGGGGCCAGCGCAGTAATACTTGCAGAGCAGGAAGGCTCAAATCCCATATATATGGGCATTGAAGAAGCTATGGCTCACAAAAAAAGTGATTTGCGAATTTTCGGGAAACCTATTACGCGACCGTATAGAAGAATGGCTGTAGCGCTTAGTTATGACAGCATAGGAAGCAATGTAGACGAAGTAAAAAAATGCGCAATTGAAATTGCGGCTTCTGTAAAAGTTAAAACAAATTAAAATTTTCAAATTAATATCTATTGCCTACAATTGTTAACATAGATGAGTTTTTAGCTCTCTCAAAAAAACATCCAATACTTGATGTTCGCAGCCCAGAAGAATATGAAAAGGGCTCAATTCCTAACGCTCATAACTTAGCACTATTTACAAATGCTGAACGTGCAATTGTAGGAACAGCCTACAAACAAGTAAGTAGAGAGATGGCTGTAAACAAAGGATTAGAATTTTTTGGGCCCAAAATGAAATCATTGGCCAATGAGGCAAAAGCAATTGATAAAGGAACAACATTTCTTGTACACTGTTGGCGAGGTGGCATGCGAAGCGCCACTATTGCTTGGCTTTTAGAACTTTACGGCCTTAAAGTATATATTTTACGTGGTGGATACAAAGCTTACAGAAAGGCTGTTTTAAAAAGTTTCAATGAAGATAGAAAACTACTAATACTTGGCGGCAGAACGGGGGCAGGCAAAACATTAATTTTAAAAGAGCTACGCGAACTTGGAGAGCAAGTTATTGATTTGGAAAGAATAGCAAATCACAAAGGTTCTTCTTTTGGCGCTTTAGGAGAAAAAAAACAGCCTTCACAAGAAATGTTTGAAAATATTTTATTTATGTGTTTGAATGCAAATGACTGCAAACGGGCAACATGGATAGAAGACGAAAGTAGCATGATTGGGACCAAAGTAATTCCAAAAGATTTTTTTATTAGAATGCGAAATAGCACGGTAATTTTCATAGATATTCCTTTTGACACAAGATTAAATTACTTGATAGAAGAGTACGGAAAATTTGATATTTTAGAAATAGAAAAAGCAATTGAACGTATAAAAAAGAAACTTGGAGGTCAACAAGCTAAAATAGCACTAGAGGCTATAAAAACAGGAGATTTAAAAACAGCCTTTGCAATTTGTTTATCTTATTATGATAAAACTTACGATTATGGAATCAGTAAACGAAATCCTGAAAGCATTTTAACGCAATCGTTTGAAGAATTAAATAAAAAAGAAATTGCCCGATTAATTATTTTAAAAGCTATGGGTTCTAAAATATAATTCATAAAAAAATGAACAACAAAACAATTCGATTAACACAGTATAGTAGTGGAGCAGGATGTGGTTGCAAAATTGCACCCGCTGTATTGGAAATAATTTTAAAATCGAATTTTAAAGTTCCTGTTTCGAATAAACTAATAGTTGGTAATAGCAGTAAAGACGATGCTGCTGTATATGATTTGGAGAATGGACAAGGGCTTATTAGCACCACCGATTTTTTCACCCCCATTGTAGATGATGCAATAACGTTTGGAAAAATAGCCGCTGCCAACGCAATTAGTGATGTTTATGCAATGGGCGGTAAACCACTGATGGCAATAGCTATATTGGGATGGCCAATAAACAAACTACCCGTTGAACTTGCTCAACAAGTGATTGAAGGTGCTCAAATGATATGTGCCGAAGCTGAAATACCGCTTGCAGGTGGACATAGCATTGATAGTCAAGAACCTATTTTTGGTTTAGCTGTAAATGGGATTGTTGAACTAAAAAATTTAAAACAAAACAATACCGCGCAAGCAGGCGATTTAATTTACGTCACAAAAAAAATTGGAGTAGGTATTTTAGCAACAGCCGAAAAAAAAGGAATGTTAAAAGCTGAACACATAGGCGTTGCGGCACAACAAATGATTCTGTTAAATAAATTGGGCGAAAAAGCAGGTCAATTAACGGGCGTTACTGCAATGACTGATATAACAGGATTTGGTTTGTTAGGGCATTTGATTGAAATGGCTGAAGGCGCTAATTTATCAGCAGCAATTGATTACGCAAAAATCCCATTAATAGATGGACTTAGCACCTATACATCACAAATGTGCGTTCCTGACAATACCTTTAGAAACTGGAACCATTATGAATCAAAGGTTTCTGGCATTAATGGAGATTCGCTACTTACACTTTGCGACCCTCAAACAAATGGAGGGCTATTAATTACTGTTTCTCCAACGGAGAATGATAACTTCAAAGAACTACTGATAAGAGAAGGCTTTACTGATTTTGTTGAACCAATTGGAACAATGAAAACGAAAGGCCATAAAGCTATTGAGTTGTTGTAATTTTTTCCTTAAGCAAACATTTATGAAACTAATTTTTTGCTGAAAAAAAATTAAATTTAATTTTCTTTAAACGCTCTATTTGGTAATATACAACGCACCCCACACAAAAACCGAAAACCCCTTCTAATAAAGCACATACAACTAACATAAAACCTAACACCTGAGAAATAATGGCTATATCAAAAAATTGAAAAACAAAAATATTTATAGTAAACAGGTAGCCCAAAAGAGCTGCAAATTTTTTTGGTGCAGCATCTACAGGTTTAGCTTTTGTATTTAACACACTTACTGTTTTCAATCCCAATTGCCTTAATACACTATACTCACCATCGGTAAAAGCACGAATTGCAAAATCAACCGACAATAAAAATGTTAGAGCATATAAATTAAAATACAAAGAAACTGTGGTAATAATAACAGTATAAAGGGCAATTGCACGCACTACATTTTCATTTACTTTAACTCCAGAAACAGGGCAGCTTTCATTTAGTAATTCACTCATAAGTTTAATTTTTTTTTATAGATTGTTTTAATTTACTTTCTCGATTTACAATATCTTCTAATGACGTGTTTGCCAATATACCCAACGTTGCATCACGTGCATCTTTTAATACATCCCTTACCCCACAAGTAATCTCATCTTTACATTCGGCACAACGTTCATAAAAATTCAGACTCACACATGAACTAAGCGCAATGGGGCCATCTGTTAACCGAATAATTGCACTCAGCTTTATTTCCTTTGGCGACTTTAATAGATAATAACCTCCATTTACACCTAACTTACTTCCCAAAATGCCTTGTTTACGCATTTCTAATAGAATTGACTCCAAAAATTTATGAGGAATATTTTCTTCTATTGAAATTTGTGAGATACGCATTGGCCAACCTGTATCATACCTTTTTGCAAGTATTACCAAAGCTTTTAATGCATATTTCGTTTTTTTTGATAGCATAAACGATTATTAATCGACACAAATATATAAAATCTATAGATATTATAGAATATTTATTTAAAAAAAGTCCCACCGAAGTGGGATTTTTTTTAAACTACCTATTGCATTAGGGTTTCCAGCTCTACCAGGCTAATCATTTTACCCGGCAAAACGGCCTCCAATTCTTTCATACACTTTTCTTGTGCTGGCGAAAGCGTATCTAACTCCACTCCTAATTGTTTTAAATGCATTTCGGCAGCTGTAACACCAATACCATAAGGCATACGATGGATGACAGGTTTGTAGTTTTTATTGTTTTTATAAAACTCCATAATTGCCATCAATTGTATGGTAAAACAAGCCGACATTACAAACGATGAATATCCTGTTGCTGATGCCATGTTTACAGCCATACCCTCACCTAACACAATAATAGATTTGTTACCAACTTTATACATATCTACCATTGGTTTCATAGTAACTTTTGACTTACCATGTGTTTTATTTAACCAAGCCATATCAATTTCGCAATCATAGTCGCTCATGTTGCAAACAACACAATTGTTTTTCATCATCTTAAAATGCTTCTCAACAATTACATCACGATTTTCTGTAGCAGTTACGATAATATCAGCCATTTTACAAGCTTCGTCCATTTTCATTACCATACAACCATCCATACATGCTTGCATTGCACAAAAAGGATCAATTTCTGTAACAATAACACGCGCACCAGCCATACGCATTGCATCGGCACATGCTTTACCTAAATCGCTATATCCTGCAACCACAGACACTTTACCAGAAATCATCATTCCTGTTAAGTTACGTAACGAAGCTGTTAACGATTCCATTGTACCATAACGGTAATCAATTTTTGCTTCACGTGGCGATGTGTTCATATTCATTACAGGCATCATTAATTTTTTATCTGCCATCATGATTTTATGCACCATTTGCATACCTTTCAATGAATCCATGCAGCAACCCATCATGTGTTTCATTGATTTTGGGTGTTTTTCCATCATGCGCTCAGTCATCATACCATGGCAATCCATCATCATGTTTACAGGCATTTTCATATCCTCATCCATAAAACAACACATATCCAGACACATTGCCATATCATCCATACTCATTCCTTTAACGCCAAATGTTGGAATACCCATCATATTCATAGCAGCCGCTGCAGGCCCATAAGTAGAGTTTGTATTACAAGCCGAACATCTTACTTCTGCCCCCATCATCATCATTGTTTTCATCATCACAGCAGTTTGCACTGTAATGTGCATAGAACAAGCCATTTTCATACCTTTTAATGGTTTTGATTCACAATACATTTCGCGCATTGCCATCATACCAGGCATTTCCATTTCGGCCATCTTAATTTCATTCATCCCCATCATTGCCATCTCCATGTTCATCATTACTGGCATTTCTACTCCTTTTGCCATATACATACAATCACACATCATGCACATCGTGTTACATACCATGCACATTGCTTTCATCATATCAGTACACATCATCATGTTGTTGTCCATTTTTTTAGACATCATCATTTCCATATCCATGTGCATCATACACATTTTTTGCATCATATTCATACACATCATCATGTCCATGTCATGCTTCATCATCATCTCCATTTCTTTCATGCAAGCCATCATATCGTCCATCATTCGCTTCATTGAAGCACCTTTTGACGATTTCATCATTTTCATACAATCCATCATCATCATGTGCATACATTTCATCATCATGTGCATACAATCTGCCATCATTTTAGTGCCAGCATTCATCATGTTCATATCACGTATCATGCTCATGCTTTTTTTGCACATATCCATACAGTCCATCATCATTTTTGAACACTCGTTCATTTTCATTGATTTCATAGAGTGCATAGAAGCCATCATTGAATTGCAACACATTTCCATTTTAGACATGCACGCCATCATGTCCATTTCTTTTGTCATTGTTTTCATAATAAACTGTATATTTTTTTATTTATATTTTATTGTATTTTAAATTATTACAATCAATAATAGTTAAAGTAACAATCAGAAAATCAAATATAGACAAAAAGGCAAATTAAATCGATAAATAAATTTAAAACATAGACTAAAATCAAAAAGAGAATCCCTAATACTCCGATAGGGATTAAAAAAACAAGCTATTTTTAAAGCAAAAACAAACATTATGTTTTAATTTTGGATTCTTATAGAAGCGACACACCGTTTTTACGCTTATGACGAATCAGCTTTTCAAAAAAAATTATTTTAAATCTAAAGAAAACTATGCTGCAAGTGATTTAAAACTGGTACATAGTGGCGATGACTATTTTGATAGGCTTATTCAAATGATAGATTCATGTAAGCATACACTACTATTTCAAACGTACATTTTTGAAGAAGATGAAACAGGCAAAAAAATTGCAGCTGCACTAAAAAAAGCGAGTCAAAGAGGGGTTGTTGTTGCACTATTATTAGATGGCTTTGGTTCAAAAAATTTATCTACTCCATTTATTAACGAACTAAAAAATACAGGGATTGATATTCGTTTTTTTGCACCTTTATTTTCTACTCAGAGTATTTATTTGGGGAGAAGAATGCATCACAAAATTATAGTAGCCGACCAACAAAAAGCACTTATAGGAGGCATAAACATTGCGAATAAATACCGTGGCAATAGCACAGAACCTGCTTGGCTCGATTATGCTGTTTATATTGAAGGAAAAGTGTGTATAGATTTAAACAGATTGTGCTTAAAAATGTACGGCTTCAAAAACCGATTAATACGTAGTAAAATTGAGCAATTTACTAGCACAAAAAAGCAAGTTGAATTCACACTAAACGAAACAAATTACTGGATTAAAATAAAACAAAACGATAGATTAAAAGGAAAAAATCAGATTACTCAAAGTTACTTAAAAGCCATAAAAAATGCCAAGAGCAGCATTTATATAACAGGTAGCTATTTTTTACCAGGACGCAGGTTACGTAATGCACTTATCAATGCATCAAAAAGAGGAGTTGAAGTAAATTTAATACTAGCAGGCGTTTCAGATGTTCCTTTATTTAAGAACGCAACAGCATGGCTTTACGACTTATTATTTAGAAATAAAATTAATATTTATGAATGGAACAAATCAGTATTACACGGGAAAGTAGCTATTATAGACAACAACTGGACAACCATTGGTTCATTTAACCTTAATCATTTGAGTGCATACGGCAGTATAGAACTAAATATTGATACAGCAAATGAAGCATTCATCAGCAAATTTAAACAACACATTTTAACTGTTATACAAGAAGGATGTGAGCGTGTTGTGCCCGAAAAGCAAAACAACAGCTTATTTGCACGCCTAAAACGTTGGTTGGCTTACAAGGGAACTCGTTCAACAATAAAAGTAATGGTAGTATTCCCTTACATTAATCCATTCAAACGCTTTGAATAAAAAACCTTTATTAACAAGTAGCTTTTGCTAGTACAAAAAATGTAAATTTGTAATCAACTACGAATTTCCTCACTCATGTTCACAACTTACAAAAAAAATATTTTTAAAAGCTCATTAGTGGCTATTATCACGTTATTGTTAATTTCTTGCTCTGACAAAAACACAACAACCGAAGTATTAAATCATTTTGCAGAAAAGGTTATAGGAAATAATGAAGGCGTATTTAGAGGCCTAAACCTAGGCGACAATTTAAACAAAGTACAAAAAAGTGAAGAGGCGCAACTACTTGAAGCCGATAGTGCTTACCTTTATTATGAATACTTTTTAGACGATTCAATTGGCTCGTACAACATTACATACAACTTTGATGAAAAAGGCTTATACGAAATACAGTCGAGCATTTTTATAAATGATGCCGATCAAACAGAGAATGTAATAAATCAATTTAAAAGCTATTTTGATAAATTTTATGGCACAAGTGTAAGCGAAATGGGCTTTAACGTATGGTCTGTAAAATCAGAAAAATTTGGCCAAGTAAAAATAAATTTAAGAGACGAAAGTGCTAACTATACCGTTGAGGGTGCTCCTGGGAAAATTTCGCTTTGGATATATAAAGAGGAGGCAAATTCCTAATACTTTTATTCCGTCTAAAGTAATTATTTTTGGACGTTTTCATTATCTTTTTTTATTGCCAGATACACTCTAAACACAATATACCCTAATACAAAAAGTGCAATAAAATAACCAACAGAAGAGATACCAGCCGAGCTATCATAAGGACTACCGTACTTTGAGGCTCCTACTGTATAAGTTAAAAAAACTGCAAGCATATACACCCACTACGATAATTAATTTACTTTAACCCCGTACTTATAGATAGTTTCCATCATTACTTTTCCATTCCCATCATAATAAATCCATTTACCGTGGGGTTTACTTTCGGTACGTTTTGTTTTTTTGTCGGTAACTAATTTATAAGAGGTTTGACTTTTTAGTTTACTACTCTCATACCAAGTGCTACAATTGCCACTAAGTTTCCCATCTTCATAGGTTTGCTCCATCGACTTTACTCCTGTAGGATAATAATACGTCCATTTACCTTTTGGTTTTTCATCTTTGTAATCACCTTCACTATCTATAGCTCCTTGCGGAGTATAAAAAATCCAATGCCCTTCTTTTCTGCCCTCTTTGTAGCTTCCTTCTTCTTTTATTTTGCCCGAATCAAAATAATATTTCCATAAACCTGTTTTTAAATTATCTTTATAAGCTCCTTCATAATTAGGTTTGTTATTAGGAAACCAACCTTTCCAGTAACCGTCCATAATTCCTAATTTAAAACTACCTTCGTCCTTAGGAATGCCATTATCATACCACGATTTCCAACTTCCATTTTCTTTACCATTTACAAAAACGCCTTCTTGCAATTTTTGTCCGTTTTCAAACCAAATGGTCCACATGCCATTTTTTTTGCCTTCTTTAAAAGTGCCTTCTTTCCACTTCGATCCATCTTTATACCAATAAAGCCATAAACTATCTTGTAAATTATTTTTATAATAACCCTCTGATTCTTTTTTACCATTGGCAAACCAACTTAGCCACTTACCAGTACGCACATTGGCTAAAAGGGCTCCCTCCATTTCAATTTTACCCGCCTCGGTGTACCATTTCCAATAACCTGATTTTAAATCATCAACATAGTGGCCTTCGCTTTTAATTACTCCATTTTTAAACCAATTTGTACAAGTCCCATTTTTTTTACCCAACTTATAAGCTACTATATAATCTTTTTCACCCGATGGCGTGTAATATGTCCATAATCCATCCATCAAGCCATTGAGATAATTCCCTTCGGCCTTTTTTTGCCCATTATCATACACAACAACAAGAGTGCCGTTACCATTTTTTATAGGTTGTTCGTTTGTTGCTTCTAAGCATAAATTCATCAGCAACAGCTTATCGCCTTCATACAACAACTCCTGCTTAGGATTACCATTTTTATACCATTCTTTCCACAAGCCAGTTTCTTTTCCTTTTGAGTATGCGCCTTCCTTTTGTTTATTACCATTACTATACCAACCAGTATACTTACCTTCTGCTAAATTATTTTTAAAGCTACCTTCACTCTCCTTTTGACCATTATCGTAATAATAAATCCAAGCACCTTCCTTTTTTCCCAATTTATAGTTTTCAATACTTTTTAATTTATTGTTTTCGTACCAACCAGTCCATACGCTATCAGGCTTATCGGCTTTAAAATAGGTTTCCTGTGCTTTATTTCCATTTGAAT
The DNA here is from genome assembly GCA_049651825.1 of Bacteroidia bacterium. Taxonomy (GTDB): domain Bacteria; phylum Bacteroidota; class Bacteroidia; order 2-12-FULL-35-15; family 2-12-FULL-35-15; genus 2-12-FULL-35-15. The sequence continues at coordinate 15,302 of JBASCV010000320.1, read as the reverse complement.
AATAATACACCGTAAGACCTTCCCTTTTTCCTGCTTTATAATTCTCTTCCGACTTTATTTTTTTTGCTGGATAATATGTAATGAATTTACCGTTTTCTTTACCTTCTAAAAAAACACCCTCTTTTGCTATTTCTCCATTTTCGTACCAAGCATTATATTTTCCGTTTTGCATTCCATCTTTCATTTGCTGCTCTGATTTTTTCTTTGTTTGAGCGGCATCCCAAAATTCAATAGTAGGTTGGGCTATCAATACAGATGAAAGACAGATGAAACTTTGTAAGAAAATAATTTTTAGAAGTTGATTCATTTTTTAGAAAAATTAATTGAATAGAGAATAAGAATAACTTGTTTAAATAGATAAACAAGCCACTCTAATAACAAAAATAATAAAAAAAGGAAAGGAATAATTCAATTAATACAAACAGAAATTGAACATTAGAATGGTAATAAATAATTTTTAATTATTTAAATACCGCACAACTCTAGTATCCAAAAAATAATGGCACCAAGTACACCACTAACAGGAATAGTAAGTACCCATGCCCACATCAAACTCACAGTAACGCCCCATTTTACAGCAGAAACACGTTTAGTAACTCCAACACCTATGATAGAACCTGTAATTGTATGCGTTGTACTCACAGGAATTCCAAGCTTTTCAGTCATAAATAAAGTAAGAGCTCCAGCGGTTTCTGCACTTACTCCTTCGAGCGGAGTAACTTTTGTAATTTTACTACCCATTGTTTTTATTATTTTCCATCCTCCCATCATTGTACCAATACCAATTGCAGAGTAACATGCAATAGGTATCCAATCAGGAATGCTATGAATAACCATTTTGCCTTTTTCGTTTACCACTTGCTCAATATGCGCCCATTCTGGTATTGGTAAACCCTGTGATTTAAGTTGTGCAACGTAAACCATTAATGCTGCAGCAATTATACCCATTACTTTTTGAGCATCATTACCGCCATGACCAATACTAAACAAGCCAGAAGAAACTAATTGTAAGCGCTTAAACCATCGAGTAGCCTTTGTAGGGTTAGCTTTTTTGGAAATATTAACAATTATAACAGTAATAATTGACGAAATCACCATTCCAATTATAGGAGCTAAAAAGATGAAAGCGAATGTGATAAGAATTTTTTCTTGATTAACCACACCAAAACCTGCATGCGCTATTGCTGCGCCCGCAAAGCCGCCTATCAATGTATGCGAAGAACTTGACGGAATACCAAACCACCATGTAAGCAAATTCCATCCAATTGCAGCAAGCAAACCGGCAGCAACTACAGCAAAATTAATTGCATCTGTTTGAACTATTTTTGCAACAGTATCGGCAACTTTTAAATCAAAAATCCAAAAAGCTATAACATTAAAAAATGCGGCCCAAGCAACAGCCTGAAATGGGCTCAAAACTTTAGTTGAAACAATTGTAGCAATTGAATTTGCAGCATCATGAAAACCATTGATAAGGTCAAAAATAAGCGCAAGTATGATAATAATAACAAGTATTGTCATTGTATAAAATAATTTATAATCCCCAATTCTCTAATTCTGCAACTTTTCAATATAATTTAGGCGTTTTTCACCAAAATAGACTCCAATACATTTGCTGCATCTTCACACATATCTGTAGCTGTTTCTAGTGCAGAAAGCACTTCTTTCATTTTTATAATTTCAACTGCATTTTTTTCTTCTTCAAAAAGCTTAGCAATTTCCATATCAAAAATATCATCGGCATGATTTTCAATACTATTAATCCTTACACAAGCCTCTTTTATTTTATTGATATTTTTCATATTTCTTAACTCAGCTACTGCATTATTGAGCTCTTCTGAAGATTTCTGTATCAGTTCTGCAAGTTTTAATATTGATGGGGTCATTGTATCAACCTTATAAATATCAATTCGTTTTGATGATCCATGTATATAATCAGCAATATCATCAATTGCCGAAATCAAAGCATGTATATCTTCGCGATCGAAAGGTGTTATAAAATTTGCACTCAATTCGTGAAACGTTTCGTGAGTAATACTATCCCCTACATGTTCCAAACGTTCAATTTCACGAATCAACTCTTTTCTACGAGTTATAGAAGAGCTATTAACCATTTCCACTAAGGCATTTGATATTTCTATTAAGTTAGCTGTTGCTTTTTCAAATAATGAAAAGAAAACTTTGTCTTTAGGTTGAAAAAAATGAAAAATGTTAAAAGCCATTATTTTTTAGTTTTAAAATTAAAATGTAATAATTTAGTTCAAAAGTACTTGAGTTTGACGAGTTTTTGAAGGAAAACCGTGTTGTTATTTTGTTGTTTTAATGTTAAATTAATGTTAAGATTTAATTTTAAGAGCTGTTTTTCAACAAAAAAGCTTATACAATAGCCTAAAAATTAAATTGTGCTTGTAATCTCAATAAACTGCCTTTCTGAGAATTGGTTTTTAAGCCAAAGTCCTCAAATCTTCGTTCCGACATGGTGTACATTGCAACAAATTCAAAGTTTTTTATTGGTTGCCATTCAACACCATACTCGTATTCGTTTACAGTATAACTACGGGCATCCAACTCATGCTTTTTGCCACCATCATAGTACTGAATGCGAACAAAAGGAATTAAAAGCTGCTTTTTTATTTTCAACATATACGAAAATGTTGAATAACCACCCTTTAGTGATTGTACTTCAATAGAATCGGTTAAAGGATTAAACTCAGGCCCACTACCTATATTGTATTCGGCCTGAATACCAAATGGTTGTGGATACAAAACAAAAGTAGCTGCAACTCTCTCATCAATAAACGAAAAATCTGAAACAGACTTAACATTTTTACTTCTAATATCAGTAGGCATCACAAAATTACCTTTATATGCCTGAATACTAGGTTCTATAATTTGTCCGTTTTTAAATTCAAAAGGGTAAGTCAAACGGGTAACAATATGCGGTTCATTATTTGCTTCGGGCTTATTAGCGGTTTGACCATTATATACGCCAAAAGCAAAAACACCATAATCACCACTACCTTTTAGGCCATCATTTACTAAATGTGTAAACCTCTGTCTGATTTTATCTGGAGCCCAATAGAAAAAAACACCTAAATCGCGCTCATTAGCAACTGCACTATTCAATGCATCATTTCTGTCCAAAGGCAATCTATTTTGACTCGACTGCATGTTTTCAAACCCGTACGGAACTTTACTTTGCCCTATTCGCAATCTAAACTCCTTCTTTTTATCTAAAGCTAAATCAAAATAAGCATCTCTTAACTGACCAAAGTGTAAATTTGATGATGAAGCAGAAGATGCAAAGTCGGGCTGAATATATATGTATACACGTTCATGTACATTGCCACTAAATATCAATCGCATCCGCCTAACAAAAAGGCCACCACCTTCGCCCCAAGATTTGTCGCATTGGTCGCATTTTAACTTTTCATTTGTTTCAAATAACCTATTATACCTAACTTGTGCATACCCTCTTAATGCAATTTTTTCGTACCAATGCTTGGTTGGTGCAGTTAAAATCGGCTCCTTTTTATGTAACGAGTCGGGAGTTAGTGTTTGCCCAACCATTATGTATGAAGCAATAGAAAATAAAACTGTTAAAAAAAGGTTTCTTTTAGATTCCATATAAGTAAATTTTCAGTTAACTAAATATTAACTGAGGCAAAAATATGGAAGCAGAATACACCGAATGTTACCTAAATGTTAACTAAAGGTAAATTTTTTGCGCAAAAAAAACAGAAATAACCCCAAAAGGCATTCAATTCTTATAAAATGGGGTAAAAAAAGGATTGACAATGTTAGCAGAAAAACAACATTGTTAGAAAAGATAGAAAATTAACAAAGAATCAAAACTCAAATTTATAACCGATACCTTTTACTGTTTTTATTAAATCTTCGCCTAATTTTTCACGTAATTTGCGGATATGAACATCAATAGTTCTATCACCAACAACAACCTCTCCCCCCCAAACAGTATCTAAAATAACTTCTCGCGTAAAAACTTTACCTGGTTTAGAAGCAAGCAATGCCAATAGTTCAAATTCTTTTTTAGGTAAACTAATGTCTACATTATCTTTTACAACAACATAGCGTTCTCTATCTATTTTTAAGCCTCCCAAATCAAATTTTTCAGAAACCGCTGAAGGAACTGCACTTCCTCTACGAAGTAAAGCTTTAATTCTACTAACCAAAACTCGTGGTTTAATTGGCTTATTTATGTAATCATCTGCCCCTACATCAAAACCTGCAATTTGAGAGTAATCTTCGTTTCGAGCAGTTAAAAATGCAATAACAACATTCTTTAAACCAGATTGTTCTCTCAACTCTCTACACGTTTCAATACCATCCATATCAGGCATCATTACATCCAAAATAATTAAGTGTGGATGTTCTTTTTTAGCAATATTTATAGCCTCTTTACCATTAATAGCGGTATATACAACGTAACCTTCTTTTTTTAAGTTATAACTCAAAAACTCTAGAATATCGGGTTCATCATCAACCAATAATATTTTATACTCACTATTATTATCCATAACATCAAATCAATTTGTAATTGCACGTAAAGTTCAACAATTTATTCAACAAATTAGTTAAGCATTCGTTAAATTAATATTAAAAATGATTGTAAAAAGAATGTTTTATTTAACACTAAGTTAATCTTCCATTAACCAGTCATTTATCTTTCATCGGTTATTTTGCAGTAAAATCAACGCATTGATAAATGAAAACAACTGGCCTATTCATTATTTTTTATTTTTTATCCGTAAATATTCTGTTAAGTCAAAGTGGTAGCATCAAAGGAACCGTTATTGATGAACAAACAGGCGAAACACTTCCTGGCGCAGTAGTGATGATAGAAGGTACAACCATTGGCGCAAATACAGATTTTGATGGCGTTTTTACTATTAACAAAGTAAGCCCAGGCGCTTATACAATAGAATGCAAACTGATTTCGTACAACACAAAAAAACTGATGAATGTAGTGGTAAAAGATAATGAACCTACAATTTTATCGCTCACACTATCTAGCGCTTCTACCGAACTAGGAATAGTAGAAATTGTTACCACCATGAGCAAAGAAACAACAAATGCAATGCTTGTGATGCAAAAAAATAATGCATCAGTATCTGATGGCATTTCATCGGAATCAATAAAAAGAACTCCCGATAGAAATACCAGTGACGTATTAAAACGAATAAGCGGTGCAAGTATTCAAGAAAACAAATTTGCAATTATTAGAGGCTTAAACGACAGATACAATGCTGCATATATAAACGGAGCACCATTACCAAGTTCTGAATCCGACAGAAAAGCATTTGCATTTGATATATTCCCATCTAACATGCTTGATAATTTAGTAATTATAAAAACAGCAACACCTGATATGCCTGGAGAGTTTGCTGGAGGAATTATACAAGTAAATACTAAAAGTATTCCGGACAAAAATGAACAAACATTTTCAATCAGTAGCTCTTACAATACAATTACCACCTTTAAAGATTTCAAAACCTATGATGGTGGTAAATATGATTGGTTAGGAGTTGATGATGGTGCAAGAGCGCTTCCAACAACACTTACAACAACTGCCGATTATTCAAAACTAACACTACAACAAAAAGGAGATTACGCAAAACAAATAAACCCATCGTGGGCGATTACAAATACAAAAGCACTACCTGCACTAAACATTCAATACAGCTTAGCAAACAAAGGAAATATTTTTGGTAAAAATGCTGGAAGTATTTTTGCAATTACTTATCAAAACACTAATAATTACAGCGAAATTATTAGACGTGAATACGAAGAACAATCGACACAAGTTGTAAAACGTATGGAACTTAACGATAACCAATACACAAAAGCTATTTTAGCGAGTGCTATGTGGAATTTAGCATACAAATTGAACGATAATCATCAAATCAATTTTAAAAATTTGTTCAGTATCAATAGCGATGATAAAGTAACGATAAGAAATGGAGCGAGGGAGTTTGATCAACCAGAAAAACAATGGGAAAAATCATCATTACGCTGGTTTACACAAAACATCCTGTACACAGGTCAGCTTAGCGGAGAACATTTATTACCCGAATCAAAAATAAAATTAAAATGGATTGGTGGTTATAGTGATATAAAACGAAATGTACCCAACATGAGAAGAATTGTTTACCAAAAAGTAGCAGCCACCGAAAGCGATACCAGCACTGCTTATGCAGCTGTAGTACAAAACGAAGGCACAATACCCAATGCTGCTGGCAACATGTTTTTTTCTGAAACAAACGAAAAAATATCGAGCTTCAGATACGAAGCTAGCTATCCGTTTGCAATAAAAAACATAAAATCAGAGTTAAAAGCTGGCGGATTTCATCAATATAGAGACCGCAGTTTTGAGGCACGCAGTTTAGGTTTTTCTAAATACCGACAAGGGAGTGCTATTAAATTTAATAGCGATTTATTATTATTACCAGAAGAAGAGATTTTTGCAAACGAAAACATGGGACAACTATCTATACCAGGGCCATACAACGGAGGTTTTAAACTAGATGAAGCAACTAAAACTAGCGATAGCTACACAGCAGCATCCATGCTTAATGCTGGGTTTGCAATGTTCGACATGAAATTTTTTGAACGCCTAAGAGCTATCTATGGAGTGCGCATTGAATCGTACAATCAAAAACTACATACAATAAAGGAAGGTAGCAACACACCAATATTAGTTGACACAACAGTAACCGACCTGTTACCATCTATAAATTTAGTATATTCTATTAACGAAAAAATAAACATTCGTACAAGCTACTACAGAACGGTTTCGCGCCCAGAATTCCGAGAGTTAGCACCATTTATTTTTTACGATTTTGTTACAGATTTTGCAATATCAGGAAACCCAAATTTAAAAAGAGCCGTAATTGATAATTACGACCTACGTTTTGAATTTTATCCAGGTGCTGGACAATTAATTTCTGCATCAGGATTTTATAAAAACTTTACAAATGCAATAGAACAAGCCAACCGACCAGATGTTACGCGAGAACTTTATTATGTAAATGTGCCTAAAGCAACTAATATAGGTTTAGAACTAGAATACCGATTAAAACTAAGCACCTTAATAGGTAATGATTCTAGCACATTTTTATCTTCAACAACATTATATACAAACTTCGCATATATCAAATCAAAAGTTGATGTAAGTCAAATAAATGGTGCAGTTGCTAATGAACGTCCGTTACAAGGTCAATCACCAATAATTATAAATGCTGGTGCTCAATATATGAATCCAAATAATGGATGGGGAATTAGCGCTTCATACAACTTAGTGGGCAGACGAATTTATATTGTAGGTAGTATAAACGAACCCGATTATTGGGAAAAATCAAGAAACATTGTTGACTTACAAATTGTAAAACGAATTAAAGAAAATTTTGAACTAAAACTAAATATTCGTGATGTATTAGCGCAAAACCTCGTGTTCTATCAAGACATTGACAAAAACAACAAATACAACGAAACAATTGACAACACCATGACAAACAGCTCATTTGGGCAAACAATTTCATTTGGTGTTAGTTATAAATTTTAAAACAACACACCTCTTACTTGTTAACATTAACTTAAACATCCTTTAATACATAAACAACTTCTTGTTAATGATGTAGCTACATGCAACAAATACATTTGTGTCGGAAATAAAAACATAACAACCATTTACGACATGAAAAAAATTTACACATTAGCTATTGCAAGTTTGATAGGCGCAAGCATCAATGCACAAAGCTTATTTTGGACACCTACAACATACAAAGGTGCGTTTCCTGTAACTGACAACACCAACTCAACCGACTGGACAAGCGGATGGACTAACTTTGACCCAGAAAACACCAATTACGGTTCGCCAACAACTACTGTTAGTACCGACATTACATCAAACACAACATGGACAACAGGAACAATAGTTTTACTTCAAAACAAAATTTTTGTAAAAAACAGCGCTGTACTTACAATTGAACCAGGTGTTATAATACGAGGCGATAAAGCAACACAAGGCTCATTAATCATTACACGTGGGTCTAAAATTGTTGCACAAGGAACAGCAAACAACCCTATTGTATTTACTTCGAGTGAAGCGGCAGGAGCAAGAGCTGAAGGCGATTGGGGTGGTGTTATTATTTTAGGAAGTGCATTAAATAATCAATCAGGTGGAATAGCAAATATTGAAGGACTTGCCGTTTCTAGTGATACTGAATATGGTGGTTCTAATGATCAAGATAGCTCTGGCGTATTCTCATACGTACGTATTGAGTTTCCGGGTATACCATTTATTGCAAATAAAGAAATTAATGGTTTAACAATGGGATCTGTTGGTTCTAAAACTAAAATTGACCACATACAGGTTTCACTTTCAGGCGATGACGGATTTGAATGGTTTGGAGGTGCGGTTGATGCGAAATACTTAGTATCGTTCCGTAATTTAGATGATGATTTTGATACTGATTTTGGCTACAGAGGTCGTGTTCAATTTGGATTAATTATCAGAGATGCTGATTTATCTGATGCTGCTGGCGATTCAAATGGCTTTGAATCAGACAATGATGCAACTGGAACAGCTAATTTACCACGCACTCAAGCTGTATTTTCAAACATAACAAATGTGGGGCCACTGAGAAACGGAAGCGTTACTTTACCATCAGGAGAAAAGTTTGAAAGAGCATTTTATATCCGCAGAAACTCTTCTATCTCTATTTTTAATTCAATTGCTACATCGTGGGAAAAAGGGTTGTATATTAAAGATGCTGGAACAGTAGATAATTTTACTTCAAATGATTCTGCAGTATTTGCAAATAATATTATTGCTTCTGATATTGCAACAACTACAATTGTTGACGCTAATAATAGCCCTAGTTTTTATAACACTATTTTTTCGAGCGACAACAATGATTCAAGCGCAACAGTTTCAAACATTGCTTGGGTAAATGCATTTCCATCATCAATAACAACAACACCTGATTACCGTTTACAATCTTCATCAATTGCGGCTACTGGCGCATCTTTTACCGACCCTAAATTTGTTGGAGTTTTGCCTACAAGTATTTCTGACCAAGAAAAAGAAATCACGTCATTAGCTGTTTATCCTAATCCAGTTACATATAACGTGGCTACGTTAAAAGTAATACTACCTGAAACTGAAATGGTTTCGATAAAAATTTTGGATATCACAGGAAAAACAGTGTTAGAAATTTCAAACGATAAATTAAATGCAGGAGCAAACCACATAAAATTAAATACTGAAAATATTAATGCAGGTATTTACTTCGCTTCAGTTTCAACCCAAACATACAACAAAACAATTAAATTAATTATTTCTAAATAATAGGTATTTGTATAAAAAATAAAATACCCTTAAAAGCCCTAGCGAATAGAGTAAAACTCTTCCGCTAGGGTTTTTATTTAAACAGTACAATAAAAACATGAAAAGTATTAATCAAATTTTATTAGTGTATAGTAATTTAGAAGAATTAAAACCTATTGAAACAATTTTAAACCGCAATGGTTTCAAAACACAAAAATCGCCAAACCTATCAGATGCTATATTAAAAATACAAAAAACACATCCTGATATTGTAATCATTAGCGACACACAACAACAAAGCGACATCGACTTTTTTGAAAAAGAAGCAACAAAAATATATACTCAAAAAAAACTAATTCCCAGTTTTCTTAAACTAAATGATTATATAAACATCCAAACCTTTGAGCACATTGTTTTAAGGGAGTTTTCTAGAAATAAAAAACTAAGAAACAATGAAACGCTTTTTTTAATTTCTCATTCAAAAACAAATTAACTCATCCAATTTACAAGTTTAATCAGATTAGATTTTCACAAAATATATTATAAACAGCTCTGACATCTCAAACAAGCAGTTGCAGCTCGACATCTTTTTTGCTACATTTGATACGCATTACTTTTAATCCTGATGTCATTTAGCCAATTGTATGAATAAGCCACAAATATCCTTTGTTGTACCACTATTTAATGAAAGTAAATCGTTTTCTGCACTTATAAAGCGGTTAAATGCATTAATGGAAACAACACCTCATACCATTGAAATTGTTCTGGTTGATGATGGAAGTACAGACGATACAGCCCATTTAATGCAACAACTGGCATTAAGTGACACACGATATCAATGTATATTTCTGTCTCGCAACTACGGCCATCAAATTGCTCTAAGTGCAGGTCTTTCATGTGCAAATGCTACTGAAGCTGTTATGATTATTGATGGTGATTTACAGGACCCACCCGAATTATTATCAGAATTTTACGAGCAATACAAAAAAGGATATGATGTTGTATTTGCTGTTCGCAAAAAACGAAAAGAATTTATTTTAAAAAAAGCTGCCTATTTCTTGTTTTATAGAATGTTAAAAAAAATATCATACATTGATATTCCTCTTGATAGTGGCGATTTTTCTTTAATAAGCAAACGCGTTGTTGATATACTAAATAAAATGCCAGAAGAAAGCCGATATATAAGAGGAATGCGTAGCTGGGTAGGATTTAAACAAATTGGAGTAGAATATGAAAGAGCTGAACGAGCTCACGATAAATCAAAATATTCAATCTCCATGCTTTTCAAACTAGCGTTTAACGGAATATTTAATTTTAGCGAACTACCTATCCGTTTCATAACACGTATGGGATTAGTTGCAATAAGTTTAGCCTTAGTTTATCTTACAATAACAATTATTAAAAAACTAGTTTTAGGAACTGTTCCTGAAGGATTTACTGCATTATTATTTGCTATTATATTATTTAGCGGAGTACAATTAATTTCGCTTGGCGTTATTGGAGAATACGTTTTGCGCATTTTTCATCAAGTAAAAAAGCGCCCACTATTTATCATTAAAGATAAAATTATAAATAAAGAGTTTGTGCAAGAAAAAGAAACAGAGTAAGATTGTACGCTTATAATAAACTGCTTTGAAGTGAAGTTCTAATTAATACTCCACATAAATAAAATCTACATCAATAAAGGAAGAAAATTCTTTACCTGCATCCAACATATCATCCGTTTGTTGATTATAATGCCACTCAATATTAATCTTATAACCATTATCTATCATTTTTTTGATAAACAATAGTATATCCATAATATATTTTGCAGAAGTTGAATTGAAGTAGCCTAAATTAAAACGAAGCACAATAGTAGCAATTTCACTTGGCGCTTCATTTTTTCTCCAATAAAGTAGCTTTTCGTAATTAATAAACCAATCAATAAGTGGAGCAAAAAATTTTGCAGGATTTTCTGGTCTTGATTCGCCAGAAATAGATAATACATTAGTAGTGGAGTCGAAATTTACTGCTGGGGAATCTGTTGTTGCTTCTATTAAAAGTGGCTCCATAAACAATTAGATAATTAATATTCAATATATTCAAATGGCATTTCAACAGTATCCGAAAACTCATTTCCTGCATCAAGCATATCATCATCGCGCTTATCATAATGCCACTCCACATTTACTTTGAATCCATCGTCAACAAATTTTTTCAACACCAAAAGTATATCCATGATATACTTTGCCGAAGTTGAGTTAAAATAATCCAATTTAAACACAAAAACTAAAGTAGTTGTATCTTTTTTGCCAGTCAACGATTCCTCATACTGAACAATCCAATTAATAACGGGCGTATAAAACTTACCAGCATTCTCAGGTCGTGATTCTCCTGAAATCGTAAAACGATTAGAGGTAGTATCAAAATGAACCTTTGGCGAATCTTCCGTTGCTTCTATTATAAGCGAATCCATATACTTGATTGGTTTTATTTTTTAATATTTATTTCCGTTTGAAAAAGATAAAAAGATAACTCATCATTCAACGGTTTAAACTCGTACTTTATTTGATTTTTTGATTTTATAGCTATGTCTATAATCCCCAATCCTGCACTGTTTTCATCTTTTCTTTCCGATAACATTTGGGCTCTATACATTTTTTTCAAATCCTCTTCACCAAGCTGAATAACCTTGTCAAGCTTTTCTTTTAACAAAGGAATGTCTTTATTAAGTACATGATTCCCGGTAATTACAGTAAACGTATTATCACCCTTGCATAATAAAAGCATTGCTATATTGTTTTTATAAGCATTTTTAGAAGTGTACTTACTAATATTTTCTATACTTTCTACCAACACATTATACACCCTCTTGTCTATACCTGTCATAGACTGAAGATCCCCAAGCTTGCTTTTAATGTTTTTTAGTAATGAAGTGGTAACCAAGTGATCAAAATGCCCTGTAAAAGCAACAAGGATATTTTTTTCACTCATGAATTTATACACTTCAAAAGCTGTAGATACTTGTGTCATAAAATGCGCCAGTTAAATATTTAGATGCTTTTATTATAAATTCAAAAATATAAAAAAGTACGATAGTAACCCTACTTTTCTCAGTCATTATACAAAAATAAACATTTCTGTAAAACAATCAAGACAAAAAAACTGATTTTCAGCAACAAATAACAGATACAAGGTGGGATTTTTTGTCCTTGTGAACTATTTATCAAAATAGAAGTCAAGAAGTCCATTTAATTCTTCTTTTTGTTTTGCACTACCAGCTGGATTTTCATCAAAATAAAGGTCGATGGCCTTTATTACTTCTTCGTAAGATATTACATTATTATTGTCCAAATCATAACGTTTATAACGCTCAGGAACTTGAGTAATTGTACTTTTTTGTACATCATTATTTCCTGTATTTTCAACAGTGTCTGTATTCTCGTTTGTAACTGCTGCATCTTGTTTATTTTTCACCTCTGCCAAATCAACTTGTAGTACTTTAAATTCAGTTCTTCTATTTAATTGGCGCCCAGCTTCGTTTTGATTACTTGCAACAGGTTTTGATGAACCATACCCTTTGTATGTCAATCTCGATTTATCGGCACCATTTGCAATCATATAGTCCATAACCGCCTTGGCTCTTTCTTCTGACAACGTTTTATTCGCTTTGGAAGAACCAACATTATCAGTATGCCCAGATATCTCTAAAGTCATCGATGTCAAATCATTCATAAACTTAAGCGCTCTGCTCAACTCTGCATACGATTCCTTACGTAAGGTAGATTGATTTACATCAAAAAAGATATTATTCAAAACAATTTTTTTTCCGGCTTCTATTTTTTGCAAAACAATATCGCCTATACTTCTTTCAAAACCTACAGTATCAGGAATAATAATGTTTATAGTTTGAAAAGAGTATCCAACCTTTGTTACAGCTATATCATAGGTTTTACCAACAATTAGATCAACGCTAAATTCGCCCGTAGCGCTTTGACTAGAAAATTTTTTAACACTTGTACCTGTTGTATAATCAATCACCTCAATATCAGCCTTTATCGGATTGTTATTATCGTCCATCACACGCCCAATAATGTGCCCAGTTGTAGCGCCTGTGGTAGTTTTTTTCTTGAGTTTTTTCAATTTAAGCTCAGGATCGGCAACATATACCTTACCTAATTTAACTTTTTCGCTAGGTAGAATTTTATGCACAAATTCGCCATTTACTTTTTCTAAATCTTGCACCACAACGCCTGCTGTATCAGCCAATTGTACTTTTTTATATTTTTTTGTTTCTTTTGAATCTAACCCTAAAGTAAGTTCCTTTTCGGCTGGTACCCCAACAAACTGAAAGCTTCCATTTTCATCTGTTTTTGTTGTTTGAAAAACAGTTCCTTGCTCTGTCAACAAATTAACGGTTGAATTGGCTAATGGCTTTTTATCTGCAATAAACATCCCCTTATAATCAATTTTAAGCAAGGTATCTATTGGGTCGGGTGGTAGGTTCACATTCACCACTTTGTCAGCTTGTACAGTGTCTGTTTCCAAAGCTGGGTCATCGTCAGGTTGATCTGGCTTCTCTTCTACTTTTTTGGTTGTACCTTTTTTCTTTTTATTATCTACTTGGGCAGGAGCCACAAAATTCAATGATATAATCTTCAGCTCCACCCTTTTGTTTTTCATGATACCCTCTTGCGTAAAATTACTTGCTATTGGCATAGTAGATCCATAACCTTTATAAACAAGTCGAGCTTCGTTAACACCTTTACTAACAAGCATATCGCCAAGGGTGCGGGCGCGCTGTTCAGAAGTTTTACGTTGTAAACTTATAGAGCCAAAGGGGTCAGTATGACCACCCAACTCTATCTGCAACTGAGGCTTTTCATTCAAAAGTTTTACTATTCTATCTATATCAGGCAATGATTCCTCTATCATCAAATTTTGATATAACTCATCAAAGGCTACATTACTTAAAATTGTTTTTTTACCCAGCTCTATTTTTGAAAGAACAATATCTTTTAGCTTTAATGAGGTAGAAGCTGAGTCGGCAGGATTTACAACAACAGATTGGAATAAATAACCAGATTTACTGAAAAACAATATATAGCTTTTTTCTGTGGGCAAATTAATGGTTGATTCTCCTCCTTCATCACTTGTTATTTTTGTGTACAGTTCTTTTGTTTCGTTATCTATGGCTTCAATATCAGCGCTTATTGGACTAATGCTCTCATCAAAAATTTTTACTCGAACAGCAGTTTTTCCACCATCCTGAGCAAAGCCGAGTAGCGATAATATTAAAAACAATATGACAGAAAAAAACCTCATTATTAAAATCTCTTCAAATTAGTATCTACTCTTAGTTCTACTTTCTTTTTAATTACAAAACGTTTCTTCGCAACTAAGATGCAAATACTAAAAAATTCCATACTTTTTCAAAAAATAACACACAAAACACTGAAATAAAAGCAGTTACAAAAAGTTAATATTTCTACAACTCCTATTTTTTCACAATATAAGCAAAAAGACCATTCATAACAAAATAAGTGCTTTCTTACTGACTATCAAAAAAATACTCTATCATCTCACTTATTTCACTTGCATTGGTTTGAGCATCATCATCAAAGAAATTATCAATTGCATTCATAATCTCTTTATACGATACAATACCGTCTTTATCTTTATCATATTTCACAAAACGCTCAGGCAAGCCAATCGATTTTGCTTCCTCTTTTACGGGCTCCTCAACTACTAGTTTTGGTTCTTCTTTTGCTACAGGAGCTGGTTCCTCCGTTGGAGTTACAACTGGCTCTTTTACTTCTTCTTTTACTGGCTCTTCAACTACTGGTTTTGGTTCTTCTTTTGCTACAGGAGCTGGTTCCTCCGTTGGAGTTACAACTGGCTCTTTTACTTCTTCTTTTACGGGCTCCTCAACTACTGGCTTTGGTTCTTCTTTTGCTACAGGAGCTGGTTC
>JBASCV010000319.1:0-6133 GCA_049651825.1 Bacteroidia bacterium | reverse complement strand
TACTGATATTGATTTATTCACATATTAACACATATAAACAAAAGAAAAAAGTAGCAAAAAAGAAAATCTGCAATAATAATTACAATCTTTCAAAGAACATTTTGCAAATCTAAAGGACAAGCTCGAACAAACACAGCTAAAGATTCTCAATATCATTATTTACGCTCTACTTTTACTACGTAACTACCCGTATTTTGGTTGTTATAAACAGTTTCATAAATAGAAAGATACAATAAACCAAAATCAGAAGCTGTACCCGAAAATTTATTCCCTGCTCTTTTTACTTCACCTTGTTCACCTATTTTGTATACTACATTTCCATAAGTAGGGTATGAATTTTCAATTCCAGCATCTGGTGTTGCGGCATAATCATAAGTAGCATCAGTTGAACCTCCAACAACTTTACCATCTGGAGTATATTTTGTTCCAGACAAACTAGCAAACACAACCTGTCCGTTTGCTGTAATCGTAAAGTTTTCGCCTTTTTTCAGCATAATTCCTGTATTTAAAAATCCTCCTGCGGTATTACTACTAATATGCTTCGATGCTAATAGTTTGTATGCCGATTGGCCATCCATAATAATATACACATCCATACGCTCAATTTTATCAGTAGGAATAGCAAGCATTCCATATTCTGTTTTTACATCTATCGATTTTATATTGGTTTGACCTGGCATTGAATAATTATTGTCTATTTCCAATATATCGTCAGGTTTACCCGTTTCTTCATCATCGGGCTTTACATTAAAACGAATTCCTGAAATATTTTTTGCAGGCACTTCAAGCTTTCCAAAATCGGTAGTTAAACTCACTTTCGAAAAAGTGGCGGTGCCCGAAATAATATTATCGTCCTTAAGTGTAACACGCACTTGTACCTGAGCAAAAATTATGCTAGATGATAAAAAAAGTACGAGTGTTGCTAATTTTTTTCTGATGTTTAACATGATGTTATTTTTTAGAGTTTTTATACATTTAAATTACTATATAAATCCAAAAATACCAATTTTAAATAGCTTCTCCTTATGTTTACAAATAAAATTAATAGGAATGTTATTAAATTGTTGAATTGCTGTAACTTTACCCTATGGAAAAAAGGTGGAGCATAAAACCCAGTGGCAATGAAGCAAAGGTGAATCAATTAGCAAGCGACTTAGGCATTGATTTGGTTTTAGCTAATTTACTGGTACAAAGAGGCATAGAAACTTTTGAAGAAGCTCGTGATTTTTTTCGACCATCACTTTTCAATCTTCATGATCCTTTTTTAATGAAAGACATGGACAAGGCTATTTTACGGCTGGAAAAAGCAATTAGAGCTCGTGAAAAAATACTTGTTTATGGTGATTATGATGTAGATGGTACTACTGCGGTATCGTTGGTATATTCTTTTCTAAAAAAAATAACCGCAACTGAGAGTAACGATGGCTTGATTGATTATTATATTCCAGATAGGTATGCCGAAGGATACGGTATTTCATTTCAAGGGATCGATTTTGCCAAGGAAAATAACTTTAAACTTATTATCGCTCTTGATTGTGGTATAAAAGCAAACGATAAAGTAGATTATGCCAATGAACGCAACATTGATTTTATTATTTGCGACCATCACCGTCCAGGAGATATTTTACCAAATGCCGTAGCTATTTTAGACCCTAAACGAAAAGATTGTGCATATCCTTTTGATGAACTTTGTGGATGTGGAATAGGCTTTAAATTGGTACAGGCCTATGCTCAAAAAAACAATATTCCGTTTGAAGAATTACACGAATATCTTGATTTAACAGCCATATCCATCGCATCCGATTTAGTACCTGTAACTGGCGAAAATCGTATCTTATGTTACTATGGTTTGCAAGAGCTAAATAAAAATCCACGTAAAGGAATTAAATCAATACTTGATTTAGCAAACATAAAAAAAACAATAGGTATTAACGAACTAGTATTTACTATTGGGCCTCGTATAAATGCAGCAGGTCGAATTAATACTGGGCGTGATGCTGTAGCGTTGCTAATATCCGACAATACCGAACACGCCAAAACATCTGGTATCAATATAAATACCACAAATACCGAACGAAGAGCACTTGATGTAACCATTACGCAACAAGCCTTAAGCATGATTGAAAGTGACGCAAGCCTGCTCAATCGTAAATCAACAGTGCTTTTTAACAACGAATGGCACAAAGGAGTTATTGGGATTGTAGCATCTAGGCTGATTGAAAAATATTATCGTCCGACTATCGTACTTACCGAATCAGGAGGTAAAGCAACGGGGTCAGCAAGGTCGGTAAAAGATTTTGATGTATATAATGCTATTGAAGCATGTGCTGATTTGTTGGAACAATTTGGCGGGCATAAATATGCAGCAGGACTAACATTAAAATTAG
Source organism: Bacteroidia bacterium (assembly GCA_049651825.1). Lineage (GTDB taxonomy): Bacteria > Bacteroidota > Bacteroidia > 2-12-FULL-35-15 > 2-12-FULL-35-15 > 2-12-FULL-35-15. Next base: position 3,746 of record JBASCV010000319.1, on the reverse strand, counting down.
AAAACATTGTAGCATTTCAACAACGATTTGAAGAAGTAGTTTCCTCTACAATAGAAGAACATTTACTAGTTCCAGAAATTGAAATTGATGCAGAACTTGATATTAGCACCATAACACCAAAATTTTATAGAATCTTAAAACAACTCGAACCATTTGGCCCTAATAATATGGCTCCAGTTTTTTTAACTAAAAATGTTGTTGATAAAGGTGCAGTTCGAATAGTTGGCAATAACCATTTAAAAATTGACATTCAGGCGAATAACAGCAATAGTAGTTCTGAATGTTTTTCAGCAATAGCCTTTGTTCAAGCGCATCATTTTGATGATATACTACGTAAAAAACCATTTAGTATTTGTTATACTATAGAAGAAAACGAGTTTAATGGCCGAACCACCCTTCAATTTAACATAAAAGACATAAAAACAGACCAAAAACACTAAAAATCAACCAATTAACACATTCAACACAGTACACCTTTTTATATTCGTAGACACATTTTCCTCATTCGTAGGTATTATTTTAAGGTTAATAAAATAATAATTAAAAATGTGATGTATTATCCAATTTTAATTTTGTACCTTTGCAGAAGTATTAATTTTTAAAATATTTAATTTATAATGAAAACAGGAACAGTAAAATTTTTTAATTCTGCAAAAGGTTTTGGATTTATTACAGTAGATGGTGCTACACAAGAACTATTTGTGCACGTAACAGGTTTAGTTGATCAAATTCGCGATGGTGATAAAGTATCTTTTGATGTTCAAGAAGGCAAAAAAGGTTTAAATGCCGTGAACGTAAAAAAAGCATAATTTATATAAATAAATTGCTTAAAAAAGGCCTCATTTCAATAAGAAATGAGGCCTTTTTCTTTAATCTTTAAGAGCTATATCGTAAAGATTACCTTACCAAGGTAACTATTCCTGTATAATCACGTTTTTTACGATTTATATCCTTTAACGTGATTTGATAAATATACACATCTTGTTGTGCTACTTCCTTACCATAGTTGCTTCGTCCATCCCATGGAATTTCTATATTATTTGTATAAAAAATTTCATCTCCCCATCTATCAAATATTCGCATTTCATACTCTGTAACAAACAAGCCTTTACCATAAAAAGTATCATTTATACCATCACCATTAGGGCTAAATACATTGGGAACATAAAAAACAGTTTCTGGTTCTACTACCACAGTTTGGTAAGCAGTATCATAACAGCCATACTGTGTAGCAGTAATCAAAGTGATTAAATAAGTTCCTGTATCGGGATAGGTATGCGACTCAGGACTTTCAAGTATTGATGATTGTAAATCGCCAAAATCCCAATCCCAAGTATCAGAACCTGATGACAGATTATTAATATCTACTACTGGACTTACAATGCTTGTTGTTTGAGGTTCAATTGTAAAGTTAGCAATTGGATTAGGAAACACTGTTATATAATTAGGTTTAGATAATGTAGAAACGCAACCACTATCCGAAACAACAAGCAATATAGGTGTGTACGATTGCGGAAGCACAGGCGAAGGATTGTAGTAACAATGAGTTAAGTTATCTGTACTAGGGTCGCTTCCATCGCCATAATCAATAAGCCAAGATGCATTTGTTCCTGTAAGTATGGTTGATTGATTGTTAAATGTTAAACACAGTGGCTCACAATTAGCTGTATCATCAGCAACAAAAGCTACTACTGGATTGGGATTAACAACTACTGTTTTGATAATAGAATCAACACATCCAAAATCTGAAACCGTTTTAAGTTTAACATCATACGCCCCTGGAGCCCCATACAAGTGGCCACCTCCAATCGTTTGTCCTGAAAAAACTGCCGTAGTATCACCAAAATCCCAAATCCAATTTTGAATAATATCAGGCGAATCAATGGTTGAATAATCAACCAACGGAATAGCTACTCCATCACACATATTTTCATAAGTAAATTGAGCAACGGGATTAGGGTGTACTTCAACAGTTTTAGTAATGCTATCAATACATCCACTGGTTGTTTCTACAATTAAATTAACAACATACTCGCCAGGATTTGTATAATTATGTGATGGAGATTGGGTGTTAGAAGGGGTTGAGCCATCTCCAAAATCCCAAGTCCATGAAGCAATTAAATCACCATTAATTATTGATGTATCAACAAAACTCATTGCCTGTTGATGACATACATCCTGAAAATTAAAATCGGCTTTAGGCATTGGATTTACCACCACAACAACCGTATCTGAAGAAACGCATCCATCTAATGTAGTTGTTACAATATATGTAGTTGTATCGGGGTTTTCTACATCAACAATAGGATTAGCAACTGTATTACTACTTAAATTTGTAGAAGGGCTCCAGCTATACGTGTAACCTAAAGTAGATGTTGTACCAATAGTATCGGGAACAATTGTTGCACAAGTAGTGATGTCGGCACCTGCATTAGATAAAGGAATTTCTTTTACCGTAACAGTAACACTATCAATGGATGTACAACCAAAACTAGTAGTTGTTGTTAGGGTATACGTAGTTGTAGTGTTAGGTGTACTTATTGACGCTGTTGGGTTTGAAATTGTTGTACTACTAAGCCCTGCAGTAGGCAACCAACTGTAGGTATAGCCCGTTGTAGTTGGTGTGCCAATTGGAACTGGAGTGTTTGAAGGGCACGATGTAGTATCGTTACCAGCCCCTGTACCCGTTCCAGGGCCTAAACCAGAAGTAGGAACAACTGCGGGGTTCACTATTATTTCAACAGCGTTACTTTCGCATGTACCAGGCGATATTGCCCTATAATAGGTTGTTTCAGTAATAAAACCTGTATTCAAAGGTGTAGTAGTTGCACCTGGTATATCTGTCCAAGGACCTGTTTCTGAAGGAGCAGACTGCCACTGAAAAGGGCCAAAATAATTAGTAAGATTTATATTAGTACTTTCTCCAACACAAATAGAATGACTAGAATCAGCTACTGGTGGAGGATTTACTATTGGTGGCACAATTATTTGTGGAGATGTTGCAGGATACATATTACAACCGTCTTCGGTAAAAACAGTATTTCCGGAGTTTATTGTAATATAAACGGGAACACCCGTTGGTAAATTCGGAAACTTAAAAACAACCCAATCATTATATGTGTTTGCTTCACCGCCACCACAAGTAGCAAAAATATTAATCGGATTGGTGCAACCAGGAAGTTCTGAGAAAGGGGTATCCTGTATATTTTCAATGGGAGATCCCGTTTGAGTAGTAATAACACCGTTAATATTAAGCTGAATGGTCATGGTTGTGGACGAAGGGTCGGCAGCACCATGCCAATGCTCCACATAAAGAGTTAACTCCCCCATACAACTCACACAATATCCAACTTGTACCGAGTGTGCATTCGCTTTTTTTATAGTCAAAAAACTATAAAAAAAGAATAACAATAGTAAATAATAATTCACTTTCATAGCAACCTCCTTCAATTTTTAATCTAGCTTAATTAGGCGTATCGATGCTGATTTATAAGGTGTTGTTAATTTCATAAAATAAACTCCCGCTTTCAAATTTAGCTGTTTCACATCAAAATCAAACTCATAATGACCAACCTCTTGAACACTCTTATTAATTGTATGAATAAGTTCGCCAATAGGATTGTATAATTCAAATTTAACGTCTGCTTTTTCTGGGATATAATAACTTATTGTGCTGTTTTGACTGATTGGATTAGGATATATCGAATAACCTAAAGCTGCCACAGCCGACTCATTAATACCTACAC
>JBASCV010000318.1:0-2044 GCA_049651825.1 Bacteroidia bacterium | reverse complement strand
AAATGGATTTGTTTATTTATATAATAATAGATATGGTAATAATAAATTTGATACTTTATTTAATATTAATTCACAAATAGGAAATCGTTGGCGTTTTCCTTTAGTTGATACTGCCTGTGCAGATTCGACATATTTTGTGAAGGTATTAAATATAGGAACAAAAAACATTCAAGGTTTTAATTTGAATTGGTTGTATGTAAAAATAGGTCCTTTGGATTATTCTGGTAATCAAACTTTTGGGTATGTTTTGGATACTATTATAGAGCGGTTAGGATATAGGTATGATGATATTGATTATGCACCATGTTATAGCTCTACTGCGGAAGGTGTTCACGGAGGTTTACGTTGTTATTCAGACGATACTTTCGGTTTTTATTCAACTGAAATAGTTAGTGCGTGCGACTATGTTACGAATATTGTAAAATTAGATATAAATGAAAAAGATGTAAAAATTTACCCCAATCCTGTAAGCGATAAATTAAATATAGCCATTGATTTAAAACAAACAGAAACGGCAACTATAGAAATTGTTAATGTTATGGGTAAATGTCAATATTATCAAATTCTTAGTGAAAATAATGGTTTCACCGAAATTTCGATTGCAGGTTTAAGTGAGGGAGTTTATTTTTATAAAATTATTATTAATAATAGTATTATTAAAGTAGATAAACTAAGCATTATTCGTTAATAAATAAAAAATCAATGAAAACAATAATTTTTAAACTGCTTTTTATACTAGTATGTATTTTATCGATAAATGATGTAGCTCTAGCTCAAATAACTTGGGGGGATTGTGCAGGAGCAAATAGTCCAACCTCTGGAACGAAGTCTATATCATGTACACCAGTTTCAAGTACTTATATTAGTAAATATGGTCGTGTTTCTGGTTATGTACCTATTCCAAGTGTTACACCTACTAAAATAATTAGAATTTCTTTTCATTTTTTTCAAAAAAATGATGGAAGTAATAATTGGCAAAATGACGCATCACATCTATCAAGATTAAATACTATTGTTAATTCTTGGATGAATCCAAGAATGGCATCTCTCACAGCTCCTTCTGACCCAATTAGTGGAGTAAGTCATATTCCTAATAGTACAATACAATATGAAATATCGGGTGTTTATTTTTATCAAAATGACTATCTGAACACATTAGTAACTTGTAGTGCAAATGCCTATGATGCATATGTAAATGGTGTTGATCCTTCACGTATTTCAACTTCAATCCCTATTTACGTTACGGGAGGTGCATATTGTGGATCTCCAGCAGCTGGATTTTCTATATTCCCATCTGAATCTGCTTTAAATCAAAACTCATATGTTGTAACTTTTAATGCTGAGGATGATTCTTCAGTAGATTATGCTTGGGCGACTCATCTTTTGCATGAATTAGGACATGCTTTGGATTTAACTCATACATATGATGCTAACCAATACATGTTGGATTTGGATTATCTGAGTGATGTGTATAATACTACTTGGTGGAATTATTGTAGTCCAGCTCCCAATTATGCTTGTAAGCACCAAGCAGGTTGGATTTACAATCCTTATAATAGTGGTAATTATGCTACAAATAACTTAATGGGAGGGACGCAGTTTAATGAGTATTTGTCTCCTTTACAACTAGGGAAAATAAATAGAGCCCTATCTATAAAATCTGTAAGAAAATACGTTAAGCCAATGAGCTCCTCAACCAATGATTGGGTTGTAAATCAAAATGAAACATGGGATTTTGATATTCAAATGTATCAAAATATACGAGTAACTAATGGGGCAACACTTACAATAAAATGTAAGGTAGCGATGGCGACTAATGGTTTAATTGTGGTGGATCAGGGAGCTAATTTAGTTATAACAGATGGCGCGTTAATTACATCATGGACAGGTAGTATGTGGACTGGAATAGTCTTAAATGGAGGGAGTAGCTTATTGGTTGATAATGCTTCTACTATAGAGAAAGCAAAAGTAGCAATTGAATCTAAGTTAGGTGCTCCTTTTACTTTACAAAATGGAGCAAAACTAAATGCTAATCATGTTGGAG
>JBASCV010000317.1:0-6442 GCA_049651825.1 Bacteroidia bacterium | reverse complement strand
CATAACCATATAAAATTAAGATTTTTAGTCTACTTTTATACAGTCCGACTTTTAGGAGGGGTTACACTTGCTTAGGTCTGGTGTCAATTGGCTTGTGCAATATGCGTCATAACTTCTAGTCAAAAGTATCCACGCAGTCGTGATTGTAAATTTTGTTTTTTTAGTCATTGTTTGTCTTTTTATTGATTGTTAATTATTTTACTTATCTAGTTTTTTGGTCTGTCGTAAAATGACCGCTAACTAGTTTATACCCGCTATAACATAGCGTTTTATTTATTTTCAACCTTGCCGTATTATCTCATACAAACTTAGTTAATTATAAGCACACTTTAACGCAAGTGCCCTAAAAAGGCCAAAATGGGGTGTGATATAAAAAGTTTTAAATTGTATAATGGCTAAACACCCTTTTGGTGCAAACAAAAAACGCATAAAAGAAATTTTATCTTTTATGCGTTTTTGTGTACTTTTTAAAACAACAGCCTAGTGGTGTGCTCCTTCTTCTTGATGATGTTCAGAAGCGTGGTCGCATGAGCGAGGTGCTTCTGCTTTTCCGGCATGTGCAACGCACATTGCTTTTTCTTCGGGCGAACATTTCATTGAATCGCAATATGCAGCACATTCTTCTTTGCTCATGTTCATGCATTTTGTCATATCGCATTTAGCGCCAACAAACTTACCATCAGCACCATACATGCTCATACAATATGCTTTTTCTTCAGCCGAACAGCCGTTTTCATCGCACATTTTTGCACACTCTTCTTTGGTCATTGAAGCGCATTTTGAAATATCGCATTTCATGCCACCCATCATTTTGCCTTTGCAGCAAGCGCCCATTTCTTCGCCACCCATTGCGCATTCTTTTGCCATTTCATGCTCACCACAACACTCTTCTGAAGCTGGTTGAGCAATATAAGGTGCAATAACTAATGATACAATCGACATTAATTTGATAAGGATGTTCATTGACGGACCTGAAGTATCTTTAAACGGATCTCCAACAGTATCGCCAGTTACAGAAGCTTTGTGTGGCTCTGATTTTTTGTAATACATTTCGCCATTAATTAATACCCCTTTTTCAAACGATTTTTTAGCATTATCCCAAGCGCCACCAGCATTTGATTGGAAAATACCCATCAATACACCTGATACAGTAACACCTGCTAATAAACCACCTAATACTTCTGGCCCAAAAATGAAACCAATAACAACAGGTGTAATTAAAGCAATAGCTCCTGGCATCATCATTTCGCGTATAGAAGCTTGAGTAGAGATAGCAACACATTTTTCGTACTCAGGTTTTGCTTTGTACTCCATAATACCTGGAATTTCGCGGAACTGGCGTCTAACTTCTTGCACCATGTCCATTGCAGCTTTACCAACTGCAGCAATCGCTAAAGCCGAGAAAATAAACGGAATCATTGCACCTACAAACAAACCTGCTAATACTGGTGCTTTGTAAATATCAATTGCATCAATACCTGCAATTCCAACAAAGGCAGCAAATAAGGCCAATGAAGTTAATGCAGCCGAAGCAATGGCAAATCCTTTTCCTGTAGCAGCAGTTGTATTACCAACAGCATCTAAATTATCAGTACGTTCACGCACTTCTGGAGGTAATTGGCTCATTTCGGCAATACCACCTGCGTTATCAGCAATTGGACCAAAAGCATCAATTGCTAATTGCATAGCCGTAGTTGCCATCATACCTGCTGCTGCAATAGCAACACCATATAATCCAGCAAAATGGTACGACCCCATAATACCTGCTGCTAAAACAATAATTGGAATAACTGTACTTTCCATACCTACTGATAAACCACCAATAATGTTGGTTGCATGGCCAGTAGCTGATTTTTGAATAATAGAATTTACAGGACGTTTTCCCATAGCTGTATAATACTCAGTAACAATACTCATTATAGCACCTACTACAGTTCCAACCAATATTGCCATAAACACACCCGTTTTTGTAAATGCTGGTGCATCACGCAATGTAATTTCGCCTTCAGGAAGCATCCAATTTACAACAAAATAAGAAGCAACCACGGTTAATATCATTGACGACCAGTTACCCATGTTTAGTGCATTTTGAACATTCGATTTTTCATCCTTAATGGTTACAAACCATGTACCTATTATCGAAAAAACAATACCTAAACCACAAATTACCATTGGCAACAAAATTGGCGACATACCACCAAAGTTGTCAGTTACAATAATTTCTTGACCCAATACCATTGTAGCAAGAATAGTAGCTACGTACGAACCAAACAAATCGGCACCCATACCGGCAACGTCACCTACGTTATCACCCACGTTATCAGCAATAGTAGCTGGGTTACGCACATCATCTTCAGGAATACCGGCCTCTACTTTACCTACTAAGTCAGCTCCAACATCAGCAGCTTTGGTATAAATACCACCGCCAACACGTGCAAACAATGCAATTGATTCAGCACCCAATGAAAAACCTGTTAACACCTCGATAGCTGTTTTAACAGTATTTTCACCTAAATCACTAAAAATTGATAGGAAAGCAATAAATAAACCACCTAAACCAAGCACAGCCAAACCTGCAACACCTAATCCCATTACAGTACCGCCTGTAAATGATACTTTCAACGCTTGTTTTAAACTAGTACGAGCTGCTTGTGTAGTACGTACGTTAGCTTTTGTAGCCACTTTCATACCAATATAACCTGCAGTTGCAGAAAAAACAGCACCTATAATAAATGCGATAGAAATTATCCAACTAGAGTGAATTTCTTTGCCATTCACTTCGTGAATAGTACCTGAATATGCTAATAAAGCGGCAGCAAATACAACAAAAATGCTCAAAATTTTCCATTCTGCTTTTAAAAAGGCCATAGCACCATCGGCAATATAACCTGCAAGTTCTTGCATGTTTTTGTCGCCAGCATCTTGTTTACCTACCCAAGCTGATTTTATAGCCATAACAATTAAGCCTAAAACCCCTAAAGCGGGAACCAAATAAATTACACTTTCATTCATAGTTTTATTGATTTTTAATTTAGATTACTTTTTTCTTTTATTTAGTTATTACACACAATACTATTTAACTCATTTTCAATTATTTACAAACAAAATAATGCAAAATGGGTTGCAAACTTAGGTAAAATCTATAGAAATATCAAAAAAACAAGCAAAATGGGTAAAATTAATTCCCTAAAAAGAATTAAATATTTGATAATGAGAGAATTATACAGTTTAACAAATTACTCTAATGCTCTTTTGTTAAACATAATATAACCAAAATGAAACAACACAGAAAACGGTTTCTTTTCTTCGTTATAGTAGTTTAGGCTTAAACTCATAGGCCCTGCGGGTGTGCTCCAAACAATAGCACCTGTACCTACGTAATACTGTTTTTTTAACACATCTCCATACACAGGCTTTAAACTGGTATTTCGTTTAATTTCTTGTATAGGCTGAAATATATAACCCTCAGCGCGCAATTCAATATTTTTACGAAAATTCACCACAAACTTTATCCCTGCAGCAGCGTACTGATGTGCTCTGTAATTTTCTAAGAAAATAGTTTTTGTTTCAGGCGTAGGCTGAAATGCTGGTGCCGCCAAAATAGTTGCTGTATAGTTATTAAAAAAACTTTGATTAGAATATACAGCTTCACCAAGTAAGCCTATTTTTAATGTTCCTTTTCGGTTGAAATAACGCTCGGCTTTTAGCTTGGCAATAAACCATTCATGATTATTACTAGATATTGCAGTGTCTAAAGACGTTGAACCGGGGGTATTTGTTTCTTCGCCATTAACATATCTAACAGAAACGTTGTAATATTCGCCCTGATTTGCATATTGGCGCCTATTTAATGTATTTACTTCGTACGAACAGTTTGCTGTAAATAAATTAAAATCGGTTTCATCAGTGGTATCTTTTTCTAAAAAGTTACTGGTTTGATAGTAATTATTGTTAATTTGAGCAATACCCGCACCGGTTACAATTCTGGCCTTTTTTCCTGTAGGAAAACCTAAGTTTGTATGAAAATATTGCTCATTCACTTTAAGGTAGGGCGGCTTTACATCTGCCAAAAATGCATTGCTACTGGTATAGTAATCAAACTTATTCCAAGTTATATTAGGTTCAACATAAAACGGAGTATGAAAAGGGAAATCAAATCGGGCTTTTCCCTGCACCGAACTGTATAGTTTACCAAAATAAGCATTTGCTGAAACTTCAGTGGCAAAATAACTCAAATAATTGTACTGAACACCCAAGTATCCCATACTAATAGGGCGATTAGAAAAATTACCCCCCACATAAGCAATGATGTCTTTCTCTTTTTTAATTTTTAAAAATAAGTCATAATGACCCGCTTCTTTATTGTAACGGGCTTTAGGATAGATGTATGTTATTTTGTTATCAGAAGCTAATCGAAAGTAACCTTGCTTTATTTCTTCCAACGTACGTACATGATCTTTATGTTTTAAAATATTTTTGGCATATTCAGTTTGGCTTTTATTTAAACCATCAATATACATTTTATCAAAATCAATTTTCGGGATTTTTGCTCTAAATGCTTTTCTTTTTTGAGCAAGTTCTTCTGCAGTTGTTCTACGATGAATATTTTGTTTTATAAATTCAATTTCACGCATTGTTGCAACATAACCACTATCAATTGTTGGTTGAGGGTCGCTAAAATCAAAAATAAAAACATTTGTATTAGGCTTAATTAAAATTCCACCTTCGCACGGAACGTTGAAATTGGTTTTGCTCATCAACATTGTTTTTAATTGTGAAAACACATTATCCTCGTCAGGAGACGAACCATTTGCAGCAACAGTGCTTCCTATCATAAAATCAGGAAAAAAATCAGAATACATAACATCCGAAGGGAAGTTATTGTACAATCCACCATCAAACAATAACTTACCATCAACAACAACAGGCGGAATATAAAAAGGGTAAGATATAGAGGCACGCACAGCTTCACCTAAATCGCCTTCTCTAAAAATTACAGGCTCTTTTAAATCTATATCTGCTGCTACACAGCGAAACGGAATAAATAAACTATCAAAATTATAATTAGCCGCTGCCGATGGTCCAGAGGTAAATTCCATCATTCCAAAATCTAACGATACTGGCGACATTACATTGGTTGGCACACGTAAACGCAACGTTGAATCCAATGACAATTTTACCTTTAACATGGATGGATTGGGCTCTTGACGCTTAAAGTAATAAGCGTATTTATCTTCAATTGCTGCCGATGCCATATTTTTGTAGGCATCTGTTTTCACCATTCCTTCTATTTCTTTAGCCGAAAATCCCGAAGCATACATCGCTGCAATGATTGAACCTTGAGACGTTCCTGCAACATAATCAATAGGAATATGATTTTCTTCTAAGGCCTTTAAAACCCCTATATGCGCAAAACCTGCTGCACCACCGCCACTAAATACAACACCTACTTTTTGCGCACTTACATTGAATTGAAGCAATACAATAAATGTAAAAAAAAGTGCAAGTGGTTTGATTTTATTAGAAAACATAGGAGTGCAACAAATAGATGTACAAAGTTACTAAGAATAAATAGTAAAAAATAGCATATTCATAATAATTTATTTTTATTTAAAGCAATGGTAACATAGCTTTAAAATAGCTTTTCAAGCGTTTATAGTATGATGCTTTTATAATTGCTACCTTTGTTTTTTTATACTCAAAAATGACTGCCATAAAAGCCAAATCGTATTCAATATTTATTTCTTCAGCTATCACGAACGAGATAAACTCATTTTTTGAAAAAAACAAAGGCAAATTTTCAAAATTATTCATTCTTCTGGATGAAAACAGCATGACGCATTGCTACCCTCAATTAGTGGCTAATATTGAAGCGTTTGAAGATGCTGAAATCATTGAAATAGAAAGTGGAGAAGAAAATAAAAACATTGAAATATGCACTCAATTATGGGCTACTTTAGAGGATTTAGGGGCCGATAGACAATCGTTATTGATTAATATTGGTGGAGGAGTTATTGGCGACATGGGTGGTTTTGTTGCCTCTACATTTAAAAGAGGTATTGATTTTATTAATATACCCACTACCCTACTTGCGCAAGTAGATGCTTCGGTAGGTGGAAAACTTGGCGTTGATTTAAATAGTATAAAAAACCTTGTTGGTGTTTTTAACAACCCACTAGCCGTATTTATTAATACTGATTTTATTCGTACTCAAGATAGAAAACAATTATTATCAGGTTTTGCCGAAATAATTAAACATGCATTAATTACGAATGAAACCTACTGGAACAAGGTAAAAAGTGCCGATACTGTTGAATTTACCGAAATGGATACAATTATTGAAAAATCTGTACTTATTAAAAATACAATTGTTTTAGCCGACCCATTGGAGAAAAACATCCGTAAATCACTTAATTTTGGACACACTATAGGTCATGCAATT
>JBASCV010000316.1:0-1709 GCA_049651825.1 Bacteroidia bacterium | reverse complement strand
CAATCAACACAATGGATAATAATCCAGCTAACGGAATTTCTTTGGTTGCAGATGTTTTTATTTTTAAAAACAATTGATAACATGCCAAAGAAAAAATTAAGCCACTGATATAAAACAAAATAAAATTGAACGGTGAAAAAGCAATTGTAATTGAAATAAAAAACAAAATGTCACCTAAGCCCAATTGAGAATTTATAATATTGGTGATTTTTTTATTTTTAATACTTACATATAGTGTAAGTATAGCTAGCTGTAAGCTAATAAAACAGATATTTACAATTGTGTAATTAGTAAGTTCAATAAATGGTTTTAAAAAAAATCCTTTTGCTGAAAAACTAATAAAAATCAGTGGAATTAACGGCCAGGAAATAAGTCTATACCTAAAGTCTTGCCAAACAATGAGTAACAGTAAAAGTACAATAATGATATCTATTAAATACCTCATTTGATTTAATCAGGAGTTACCTCTTTTATATTTTTATCCTGATCAACTTCCCAAACATTTAATGTACCATCGCCATCAAAATCAGTAACAGCTGTTGCTCGGCCTTTGAAGGAATTATTAGTGGCTTCAATAATTTCAATTTGGTAGTTTGCATTGCCACCGTTACTGGTAAGTACTGCTGGTTCAAAACTTATTTCTTTTAAGTCGGTGCTGTATTTAGAGTGTAAATAAAAATAGGTTTTTTCTAAGGTATGTACATGCTCAAGCTGAAGCTGCGCCTCAGTGCTTTTTGCTTTTGATATTAACGGCATTAAATTGGGTAGAGCAAGCAGTACTAATATACCAATGATAATTAGTACGATCAATAACTCCATTAGTGTGAAAGCTTTTAACTTATTATTACGTTTTGTTTTTTTCATGCACTCTAAAAAGTATTAGAAAACAATTAGATAGTTTTCATATATTTAAGAATGCCAAATTAATGTGCTACAACATTGTTTTTTGTGATAAAAACGTATTAAATCTAACACCGAAATTTTTTATGTAAGTATGTTGCTAATTTTACAACTTGGGTATGTTTTTTTTATTTCAAAGCACTGATATATAGAATAAAAGTTTGATTTTCGATTTGTTTTATACTTTGTTGAAAGGGCTTATAAATTGACACTTTTTGCTCAAAAACAATTATTTTATTACTTCTTGTTCTTTAAAGTAAAAATTGGGAAATTTTCAAGTGGAGGGAATTCTTAAATATAAGCTAATGGATATATAATTTTATTGCCATCAATAGCCTATTTTTATTCCAAATGATGGTATGAAAATTTAAAATATGCTCCATTATAATATCCTTCAATTACTTTCAAATAATAAAATCACTACAGATGTTTTACTGCTACAAAAACAATGCAACAAAAAAAATAACTAAAATAAATTAACATAGAGTTGAAATAGGGGATGCCGAATTAGAATTTTTACACTATAAAAAAAAGGTTTGGCCAATAAAAAAGTCTCAAATAATACATATACTTTTAATGGATGGGAAACAAAAAAATAATAGATATTATAATTCAGTAAAATATAATTAAAAAATGATACTAAAAAGTTCGAACATGGAGGTTAAAAGATGTGCCAACCTTTATTACTAGTTTGGCAAAAATTTTGAAGGTTGTTTTCAAAAAACTGAAGAGGGTTTTCCTCTTCAGTCTTAGCAAGTGACCCCGAGAGGATTCGAACCTCCAACCAACAGAACCGGAATCTGCCATTC
>JBASCV010000315.1:0-7591 GCA_049651825.1 Bacteroidia bacterium | reverse complement strand
CCCCTATGCAAGTGGCGAAAACATAAATGCAGCACGCACAAGCTATACCTTTGGTTTTGGTTTGAGAGAAAAAGAATATTTCCTAGACTTTGCTTATGTATTTACCAACTTTACAGAGTATAACTATTTGTACGACCCTTCTGTAGTAAATGTAAACAACACCAAAAACGATTATAAAAACTCAAGCTTTATGGTTACAATGGGTGTAAAATTCTAGGCCTTCTATTGGTTACTTTATTTTTATAGATAAAGACGGTTTAAAATGCATTTTAAACCGTCTTTTTTTATAGTTTTGTGTTATGTGATACAAATTTCACACAACCAACAATTAAAAATAGATAATGGTTAATAGCCTAAAAAAATTGTTTTTTCCTGTATTGCTGTGTTTGATATCCATCAACCTTATTGCTCAATCTGTTGGTGGAACTACCTCTGGTTCAGGTCTTTTTTGCGCTGGTACCGGAAACGGTTTTATATCATTAAGTGGGCACAATGGAAATTCTATCATCTGGGAATCGTCAACAGATACTTTAAATTGGACACCAACAGGTACAACAGTGCTCCCTTCTCAAAGCTATTTTAATTTAACACAAACAACCTGTTATAGGGCAGTTGTTCAAGATGGTTCTTTTCCTCCCGATACATCTACAATGTCGTGTATTGAAATCTATCTACCCAGCAATGGTGGTACAATTTCGGGGGCCGGGGTATCGTGCATTTCAAGTGGTTCGGGAACAGGAACATTAACGTTAAATGGTAGTGTGGGCGATGTGCTTTTTTGGGAGTATTCTACTGATAATGGTCAAAACTGGACCAACGTAGCCGACACAACAACAAGCATAAATCACCCCAACATTACCCAAGATACGTGGTACAGAGCAGTAGTACAAAGTGGCTCCACCTGCCCTACTGATACTTCTGATACTGCTTCCTTTACATTCGATTCGGTGAGTGTTGCAGGGGTGTTAACAGGAACCGATACAATATGCCCAGGTATTAATAATGGAACGGTTATTATTACAGGTTACGTAGGTGCTATTGTTAACTGGTTATCGTCAACTGACGGAACAAGTTGGAATACAATTACTGATACTACTGATACGCAAACCTACAATAACCTATCGCAAACAACCCATTATCAGGTAGTTGTACAAAACGGAGTTTGCCCAGCCGATACAAGTGATTCGGCAATACTCAGCATAATTCCCAATGTGATAAGCGCTGGACCCGACACAACAATTGTTTTGGGCGAATCAGTCGTACTAAACGGCACAGGCAATGGTACCGCACTTTGGAGCCCAGCTACAGGCCTAGATAGTGTAACTATTTTTACTCCAACAGCAACCCCTTCTGCAACTACTACTTATACACTAACTGTAACTGATAATAACTCATGTATTTCAATTGATAGCATAATGGTAACAACTTACTCTTTAGAGTTTGATGGGATGATTTCAAATTTATTTACTCCCAATGGCGATGGAATAAACGATACATGGTACATTCAAAACATATCCAATTTCCCTGATAATGAAGTATTTGTATACAACATTTATGGCAACTTAGTTTATAACAAAAAAGCTTACACCAGCGATTGGGATGGCACTTACAATGGAAAACCTTTGCCTGATGGCACCTATTTTTTTGTGCTCCGTTTTGATGATTCGGAACTGGTATTAAAAGGTTCAATTGATATTTTGAAGAATAAATAATAATTGGACGATTTCTAATAGTCTGTTATTTCTCTAAAAGCCATAATAATAGTGCATATAATGAAATTTATCAAACTAGTTTTATTTGGGATTTTGCTATTTGTGCATACTTGTTTTGCTCAGAAAGATTCTATCAGCAAAAAGCAAAAAACATTTTTGGGTGTTGCTTCTGGCAATATAATGGGGTGGGATATTAGTAATGCATATTACACACATTTTACAATGCAAAAAGGACAAAGCTTGTTTAGTATTGGTCCCGTTTTCGGAAATAGAAAAAATTTACAGTATGCTAAACATGATTGGTATTATTACGATAATTCGCTATCAGTTAACGGGTTAAGTGCTATCTGCCAAATATATGCGCATCCCGAAAAAAAAACATTTCAATGGTATTTTATGAACGAATTACTTTTTCGTTACTATAGTGATAAGGGACGAACCCAGTTTATATATTCTGATATTGGATATGATGTGTATTTACCTGCGGCAATAAACTATAATTTTCATCAATCTAGTATTGGGGCTTATTTGGGCTTTGGGCTTAGAGTAAATTTTTTAAAAAATTTCTATTGTACTTCAAATATTGTTGTTGGATTGAGCTACCTTACTACTGTTCAAAAATACGAGAATAACACGTATAATGATAAATTTGACTACTATGACTACAACTTATTTTTAAAGGCTGGGCTAGGTTATAAGTTTGATTATAATAATAAAAAGCCTAAGAGAAGAAAGGATACAGAATTTACCGACTCTATGTTTATGGCCGATTTTGGCTTTATTAACTTAGACACATCTAAACATAAAACGGTAAAACCCCAAATTAAAGAAAAACACCAAACAATTGATTTGCCCTCAAAAGCCATTTGGGGAGTAAATACTGGAATTCAGCCCATTTTTGAAGCGGGCACAACAACACAATACACCAATTTAACTTTCCAGAAAAGTAGAAATGAGTTTGAGTTTGGGCTACTAATGGGCGAAAAAAACCTTTCGTTTTACGGTTCGATAGCAGTAGAACCGAAGAAATATGGGTTAAAGGGAATAAATCTGGTTTACCAACGCATTTCTAAACCACATAGCCAGCGTTTTCAATTTTATTTTCAGAATTTACTGTGCTACAGTTATTCCTACTTCAATGGAAGAGCTTATCTTCCTCATGGCTATTATCCAATCACCAAATCGTACCATGCCGACCAAACAATACTTTCAAACCACCTAAGCTATGGTTGTAAAATCAAATTCTTAAAAAACTTTTATTTTGACCAGTCTTTCGGATTAGGCTTTGTTGCTGAGTTTCGAAAAGTGAATTATGAAAATTATTACATCAGCAAAAATACTGAAGGGTACCTTGGCGTATTATTGAAATTGGGTGTTGGATATACTTTTAATAAAAAATAGAATCTTATTTATAAGCTTACCAAGAACCAAACAAAAATAAAACGTCAACACTAAAATTATTATATTTACAACTCTTGTAAATGAAAACAATAAACAACATACATCTAAAAATAGCAGCATCAATGTGTATGCTTTTTCTCTTGTTTTCAGGGGAAACAAGTGTTGTTTTTGGGCAACAAGTAGGTATGTATAGCCATTTTTTTTATAAACCAATGGTGTACAACCCAGCATTTGCTGGCAATGCCGATGAGAGCAACATGATGTTACTCAGCCGTACACAATGGGCTCATTTTAAAGGTGCTCCCCAACTAACCCTGTTTACTGCCGATGGTAATATTATGGACAAAAAAGTGGGTTTAGGCGTGAGTTTAATCAACGATAAAAAAGGAATTACGAGTAAAACAGGAGGCAATGTTTATTACTCGTACCGTTTAAAATTAAATGATGATATGAATATTGCTTTTGGTGCGGCTGTAGGTGTAGCCGACCAAAGTGTTAATTTTTCTAAAGCCACTGTTCAAAATTATTCCGACCCTACTTTATATACCGATGCTGAACACAAAACAGCTTTTGAAGGAAATGCAGGTATATTGTTTTCGTGGAAAGAGTTAAAAGTTGGCGCATCTGTACCTCAACTATTTGCAAATAAGCTAAAATCGGTTAGTACGGTTGATAGCAGTACAGTAAACCCTTATTACACATTTGTGAGGCATTATATGCTTTCGGCTCAGTATAAATTTGTTATTTCTGATAAAAACGATATATCCATTACTCCTATGGGCTTGGTGCGCGTATTGCCAAATACACCTTTACAATACGATGCTGGCGCCTATTTCGATTGGAAAGATAAATTTTGGGCGGGTGCAACTTACAAAAGTAATTATGCACTAACAGCCAATGTTGGATTTTATATCCACAAACAACTGGCTGTTGGTTATGCCTACGATGTGATTATTGGAAGTATCAGCAAGTATGCGGGCATTAGTCACGAAATTATGGTAAATTTTAACTGGGCGAAAAGCAAAAAACAAACTTTAGAAAATCCTAACACTCAAAATTCTACTGAAGCAGCTGTAGATTATGAAGAAGAAATTAATCAACTACAAAATCAATTAAAAAAGAACCAGCAAAAACTAAAAGAACTAAGTGATAAGTTAGATAAAAAAGTTCAAACACCTGACGTTGCCGAACCATCGCCCGATTTATTTAAACCTGGCTCAGTAAGCAGCGATGGCGTTTTTGTGACATCTAAAAAAGACTTTAAAAACACCGCTAACCTTGAAGCAGAGAGTGGATACTATGTTATAGTTGGTATATTTTTCTATAGAGATTTTGCTGAAGAAGAAATAAAAAATTTCACAAAAAAAGGATTCCCTAAATCATCATTAGTTTACTCCGAATCAAAAAAGAATAACTACGTATTTGTTGATAAACTAACTACAAAAGAAGAAGCATTTGCCAAAGCAAAAGAATTGAATGAGAAAGACAGTAGCAATGCTTGGATTCTTTATTTAACAGAATAGAATCATTAATAAAACACCAAAGCATAAACAACTAATGCTGAAACGATTTCTTTTGTTGAGTCTCATTGTTTTATCTTCTTTTTATAAAGAAGGTGGAATTGCATGCGCTCAGCAAATAGCAATGTATAGTCATTATTTTTACAATCCTTTTTTATACAACCCCGCCTTTGCAGGCTCTTTTGGTGCCACCAATGCAATGGTATTGCATCGTAACCAATGGGCTGATTTCAAAGGTGCTCCACGACTTACTTTTTTTACAATGGATGGAGTAATGGATGATGAAAAAACAGGTTTAGGTTTTGGTATTATTAATGATAGAAAAGGATTAAGCAACAGTACTTCAGGTAATGTATCGTATGCATACAATGTACGGTTAAGCAATGATGCTCGTTTGGCTTTAGGAGCAGCCTTATCAGTTACCTATCAAACATTAGATTTTTCTCAAACATTAGTTGAAAACAATACCGACCCCAACTTAATTACTGATGTTCAGCGTAAAACAGCTTTAGATGGCAACGCAGGACTTGGCTTTTTTTGGAAAGATTTAACCGTTGGACTTGCCATTCCACAAGTAGTAGCCAACAAAATAAATTATGTTGATTATAATAACGTGCGTTTGTATTATTCAAACGCACGTCATTATATGGCTTCAGTTAAATACAAATTCATGATTAGCCAATCAAAAGAAATTGCAATTACACCGCTTGCATTATTAAGGCTTGTTGCAGGTGCACCACTTCAATACGATGGCAACATTAATATTGACTGGAAAAACAAGTTTTGGATAGGGGCAACTTTTAAAAGCAACTATGCAGTAGCCGCAAATGTTGGTTTTTCGCTACACAAACAATTGTCGCTAGGCTATTCTTACGATTATATAATTGGTAGCATTGGCAACTATTCGGGCTTAAGCCATGAGTTAATGCTGTGCTTTAAATTTTCCGACAACAAAAAACCTGAAAAAGTTGATTCGGCTGCAATTCGTGCGGCTGAATTAAATAAAAACTATGCTGAACTACTAAGTAAAATCCAAACGGATATCGATTCAACTGATAAAAGTATAAAAGAGCTGGAGAACCGTATTGCCAGCGAAAACTCATTATTAGATAAAAACATTACATTAAACGATTTACTTGTTAATCAATTATTAAAACGCATTGAAGCAATGTTTGATAGTGAAAAACCTGCCGAAGAAGAAATTCAATCGTTACGAAACGAAGTGGCCGCATTTTTGGATAGCGATTTATCTGATAACAGCAGTAAAAAACAGCTAAAAAAACAGTACCAGCAACTTAATCGCTCGCAAGGCACCTCAAGTGTTTTGGTAAAAGGCACAGTTATACTTCCCAAAAACATAACCGAAACCAATTACTCATCAGTAAAAATTACGGTTACAGATAAAGAAACAAGCGGAATTGTTGGCACCTACATTCCTAATGCAAAAACAGGAAAATACCTATTTATTTTAACACCCGGAAGAGATTATATTGTAACTGCCGAATCACAAGGTTACGACCAATATTCTGAAAACTTTTCTCCTGCATCTAGCAAAGAGTCGTATGAAATGACACACGAAATAAGGATGTTAGAAAAAAACAAATAATCATACACGATGTTTAGACACAAGGGTAAGGGCAGAACGCTGAAACACAACTTAAGAATTGCCTCTGTACTATCCTTTGTTGCGGGAATTGTAAATGTTGCAGGATTTTTATCAGTTCAACGCCTAACAACCAACGTTACTGGCCACTTCGCTTTTTTTGTTGACGAAGTATTTCAACTAAATTTTTGGAAAGGATTTATTTATTTCATGTATATTCTTTTCTTCTTTTTGGGCTCTTTTACCTCTAACGCTATTATTGAAATTGGCTCACGTAAAAAAAACAACTACGTATATACAATACCTGTTTTAATAGAAACGTTAATCCTATTTATAATATCTTTTTTTGGTAGTTACTTGATAGAAAAAAATCCAAACATCCTTGCCTTTGCATTATTATTTGCAATGGGATTACAAAACTCTCTAGTAACATCCATTTCCAATGCAGCTGTGCGAACAACACACTTAACAGGCCTTTTTACTGACCTAGGAATTGATTTATCACAACTATTTTTTCAACAAGAAAAAGAAAAATCGCAATTAAAAGCATCCATAAAATTACGCCTAACAATTATTGCATATTTTTTTATAGGAGGTCTTGTTGGTGGAATTTTTTATTCCACCATAACACTTGGAGTATTGTTAATTGCAGCCACTACCTTAGCGTTAGGATTAGTTTACGACAAACTAAAGCTAAAAATAATCCGACTAACCATCCGTTCCAAACAAAAAAACAAGCCAACAAACTAATTAAACGAACTGTATTAGGTTTTACTTTTTGTGAATCTTTTTTATAACCATACCTTGCTCCGAAGTAACCTCCGCAAAATAAACACCTGTTTGGAATCCAGTCATATCAACTTCATATTTATTAGTAGTTACTATTATTTCGTTTACTAACAAATTACCTAAAACATCAAAAATGCGCACACTTTTCAGTTTTTCACTTGTTTTAATCTGCAAACTATTCACAACTGGATTAGGATAAACAATCACACTTTCAAGCGTTTCATCGGCATTATCAACACCTGTTACAGCACATGATTTAGGCACTAAACTATGATTCGAAAAAAAAGTTGTAAAGCTACCAGCATCATTAATGGGCCACATATCTGTTTCTACAATTTGATGATTAGGAGCAATCAAAATATAGGTAGGATAAGCTCCAGGGTTATAAGCCACATTTACGGCATTTCCTCCACCATCGTCACCACTTACGGTTGGATATCCAGAATTACCACCAACATGGCTATTTTCGAAAGCAATAACTTCGGCATTGCTATCGCCATTATCTATAGAAATGAAAAAAATATCCTCACCGTTGCATCCAAAATTGGTATAGGTTTGCTTAAAGT
>JBASCV010000314.1:0-2612 GCA_049651825.1 Bacteroidia bacterium | reverse complement strand
GGGTGTCATAACGATGCTAGCAAAGGTGCTGCTGCCGGTTTATCGCTCGAAAGTTGGGATAAATTATTTGAAGGCGGTAGAGGTAGTGCTGCTGTAATACCTTATAGTAGCGAGTTTAGTACATTTTTTGCTTATGTAAATACATTTTCTGATTTGGGGGTAACATTAGTGCCTACAATGCCTTATAACAATTCGGCTTTAAGTAAGGATGAAGTATTGATGATAAAAAACTGGATTAATGCAGGTGCTCCAAGTAGAGATGGGCGTGTAAAGTTTGCGGATAATACTACTCGCAAAAAATTTTATGTTGCCAACCAAGGTTGTGATGTAGTTACGGTGTTTGATCAGGAAACTTTGTTACCCATGCGCTATATACCTGTGGGTAATGATTTAGGTATAGAATCGCCACACATGATAAAAGTTTCGCCTGATGGTGCTTATTGGTACATTGTTTCGTTACAAGGTAACTCACTGCAAAAATACAGAACATCCGATGATAGCTTTGTAGGTGAAGCAATATTGGGTGTGAAAAACTGGAATACTTTTTCGATTACAGCCGATGGGCAAAAAGCTTTTGCCGTTGATTGGAGTGCTAATGGCGACATTGCCGAAATAAATTTAACAAGCCTAACAGTACAACACAATATAGGGTTTAACTATCCACATGGTTCGTATTTACATGGTGATACGCTTTATGTGACTCAACAAACTGGTAGTAGTAAGCTGTATAAAATACCCATTAATGATTTTTCGGCTTTTACTGAAATTAATTTGTTTACTACCACACCACCGCATACCTTAGATGCTCATGAAGTGACTTTTTCGCCCGATGGAACAAAATATTTTGTTACTTGCCAAGGCACTAACGAAGTAAGGGTGTTTGATAAGGCAAATGACGCCTTGCTTGCTACCTTGCCTGTTGGTGCTTTGCCTTCTGAAATGGCTGTTTCTGCTGATAATAATTATTTATTTGTTACTTGTCCAGAAGATACTGTTTCGTTTGTTGGCAAACGAGGAGCTGTGTGGGTAATTGATATCAACACAAATACTGTAGTTAAAGCAATTTATACAGGCCATCAACCTCATGGTATAGCTGTTGATGATGCTAAAAATATGGTGTATGTAGCCAATAGAAATGCAACTTCTGATGGTCCAGCACCACATCATTCAGGTACTTGTGGCGGACGTAATGGTTATGTTAGTTTTATTGATATGACTAATCTTACAATGTACAAACAGGGAGTAAACGATAAAAAAGTAGAAGTATCTGTTGACCCTTACTCTGTTGCTTTGCGCCCGTAGTTGTTGAATGAATTAACCTATAATTTTAGCAAGTGTTTTAACAATAATTTTTAAATCGGTAATCGTTCCTTGTTCGGCAATGTATTTGAGGTTTAATTTTAATTTTGCAGGCATTATCTCTTCAATGTAAACCTTTTCGGGGTCATCGGCTTTGCCTAATAATTCATTTTCGTTACTGTATTCAATGCTAGCATAATCAGTAATACCCGGCTTAACGCTTAATACCTTTTTTTGTTCGGCATTATACATGTCAACATATCTGCGTACTTCGGGGCGTGGTCCAACAAGACTCATATCTCCAAAAAATACATTCAATAGCTGAGGCAATTCATCAACCTTGTATTTGCGAATGTAATATCCCATGCGCGTAATACGGCTATCGCGTCCGCCAACGGTTATTAATAGCCCTTTTTTATCGGCATCAGTTCGCATAGAACGAAACTTAAACAGATAAAAATCTTTTCCATTTTTTCCAACGCGTATTTGTTTGTAAAAAACTCCACCACGTGAATCAATAACAATAAATAAGGCAATTAGTATAAAAAAGGGAGATAGAATGATGAGTCCGAAAAGCGATAAAAGTAAGTCGAATATACGTTTCATGTAAATGATTTTTGAATGGCAAAAATACGAATTGTGTTATAAAAAAGATGTGCGTAACCTGAGTTCGATAATAAAACAAAAAAATGTGATAATCAAGTTGATTTATTTTATCTTTTTTATTCGACCCTTTTAGGGTCGTGTATTTATAAGGGTATTGTAATTTCTATTACTATTTGACTCCTTCGGAGTCGAACCCAAAATAGCAGTTGTTTGATTATTAGACTTTTATCTAATTAATAATTGAACTCAGTTTGGGTAAAAAAAAGAGCAACTTAATTTAGTTGCTCTTTTTTGTTATTTTACATCAATCAGTTCTACATCAAATGTAAGTTCGGCTTTTGCTGGAATTGTTGGAGGGTGACCAATTTCTCCATAAGCTAAGAAATAAGGAATAACTAGTCGGAATTTATCTCCAACATGCATTAGGGCAATTCCTTCGTCCCAACCAGCAATAACTTGTCCCATACCAAGTCTAAATTCAAATGGTAAACCCGCATCGCGTTCAATAGAAGAGTCGAACATGCTTCCATCAGCTAAGTAGCCAGAGTAATGTACTTTAACAGTGTTGCCGGCAGCTGCTTGTTTAGTGCCATTTGCTTTAACAATTTCGTAATATTTAAGGCCAGAAGCAGTTGTTTTTAGTTCTTTGCCTGTAATATTGTATTTTTCGATTATTGCATTTGGAGTAACATCTATTACTTCTATAT
>JBASCV010000313.1:0-5887 GCA_049651825.1 Bacteroidia bacterium | reverse complement strand
TACTGATGCTGTAGTAGGAGTTGGATTAAAATCAGCTAGTGGCAAATTGTAAACTTCAATCATTTCGGGTATCGATAAAAAAGCGGAACAGCCTTGGTCCGATTCTACAGATAGTTTAATGTCGTATAAACCAGGGGTATCAAAACAATTGCTTGGGTTTTGGTTGGTTGAGCCTGCACTACCATCGCCAAAATCCCAATTCCACGAAACAATGGTTGCCCCTCCGCCAACGGTTGTTGCATCCGAAAAGTTAACGCAATGGGTAGGACAGCCATCGGGGTCGTCAGCACTAAAATTTACAACAGGGTTTTTATAAAAGTGGAATTTTACGCTTGATGATGAAAAGGTACAAGGACCTGCGGGGTCATTTGTTGTTAAGGTAAGTAAAACCGAATCGGCATCGTATTCTGCTTGTGTTGGGCGATATATTGCATTTAATGTTGTGTTGTCGGGCATAAAAGTTCCGTTACCTCCACTCCAAGTACCGCTTGTAGCAGAACCTCCAATTGACCCTGATAAATTTAAATTTTCTCCAACACATACGTACTGTGCCGAACCCGCATTTGCTGTTGGTAGCTGGTTTACGGTTATAACCATAGTATCGTTTACACTTGGGCAAGGCCCTACAGGATCGTCAGTAGTGAACACTAATGTTACAGTGCCACTAGTAGCTTCTGGTGTAGTGGGCGTGTATACTGTTGTTGTTGATGTGTTATCAGGAGCGTAGGTTCCATTTCCTCCTGTCCAAAATCCGGTTGTTGATGCTCCACCAACAGTAGCCGATAGTAAAACGGTATTTCCAAAACAGATGGTTTGATCTACGCCAGCCGAAACTGTTGCTTGGGGATTGATTGTTATTTTTACTGTGTCGGTAGCTGCTGGGCAAGGACCTGTTGGGTTGTTGGTAGTAAATACAAGGGTTGCTGTACCCGCTGTAATTTCGGCAGCACTAGGTGTATATGTACAATTTATACTTGTGTTTGAAGGGGTGAAAGTTCCGGTACCACCCGTCCAAGTCCCAGAGGTAGCTGCACCACTTAATGTAGCGGTAAGCGTTGCGGCCTCATTACTACAAATTGTTTGGTCGGGAATAACGTTTACAAATGCTGTAGGATATTCAACAACGGTATAAGTAATTACTTTTATACATCCACTTGCTGATTCCATTGTAACGGTATAATTTCCTGGTTGAGAAACACTAATGCTATCGCCTGTGTATGGGCCGCCTGGGCCTGTCCAATTGTATGTATTGTCGGCTTCTTTTGGTGCTTTTAATGAAACGGAACCACCTGTACAAAGCGAATCTATTTGAATAACAGCAAGTTGTGTGCATTCAGCATTTAGGTATCCGTATCCATAATGTCCGCCAGCAGTACAATCACCAGTGGTGAAACGAACAGTTACAGGAACACCTATATAGCCAATTAAATCAACACTAACTGTTGACCAAGGTAAATAGCTAACACCATTGCAGTTAGGAGAAGGTATAAAATCATCGGCAGAATTACCGAATTCGGCAATGTATTTTACTGTGGTACAAGGTATTGGCACATCGTTTCCGTCAAGCATTTCAACTCTAAAAAAAGGTTGATCCGCCTCATCATGTCCTGCATTTTCAAGCACAGCAGCATATTGGTAGGTGAATATATTGTTTGCTAAAGATGGTGTAAAAACAATTTCTATTTGTTCTGCTTTTGCACCTACGGCAGAATTTCCTAAACGGCAAGAGTAGGTGCCTTGCACTTGTCCGGGCATTGGTGGTGCAACAACAGGAAACCCGCCACAGGGGTCGGTTGCTGTGCCAGTCATTATAGTATGTTGTGCATTTGCATCATTTGTTGCTGCATTTACTCCATTTGATACAAGGCCATTGGTGCCACAACAGCCAGGATTATCGCCTGTTTTTCCCGACCATTCACTAAAATCGCCTGTTTCAAAGTCGATGTTTCCACATTCGCCAGATGCAACTGTAGGCGGATTTTCATTGGAAAGTGATTTTTCCCAAGTATTGTTTTTTTTGCCAATAAATTCTTGTTTTTTGAAATCTAAAAAATGTTGGTACGCTGTTGGATATTTTAACTCTGAGCCTTCTCTGATTCTAAATTCTTGTAAAACAGCATCTTCGTTAAATCCATCAAGTTGGTTTTGTTTTGTTTGTGCGTGTAAATTTATTTGGTTTACTTCAATAACTAATATAATGAGGTAGATGATGTATAGCGCTTTTTTACTTACATAATTATAAGGTAAAAAAAGTATATTTTTTCGCATTTGATTTATTATGAATGATTTACGAAGGTAAATAAAAACAATTAAAGGTAATAAAAATGCTTTTAATAAGCAAGATGCAAAAATAATAGTAAAGGTTGCTTATGAAAATAAGAGTAAAATTAGCTTGTTTTAAATGGTTGATTACTAATTGTTTATCCAGTTGATGTCTTTTTTTAGTAAAGCTAGTGTTTTTGCTTCGTGGCTAGCTGCTTCAGGTGTATGATTATATTGCCAGCTTGCTATTTCGGGCAAACTCATCAGTATAGATTCTATACGTCCGTTTGTTTCCAATCCAAACTTGGTTCCTTTATCGTATACTAGGTTAAATTCTACATAGCGTCCTCGTCTGATTAATTGCCATTGTTTATTTTTTTCGGTAAAGGGTAAATTTTTGTTTTTATTCATTAAAGATGTATAGATAGGTGCAAATGAGTTGCCAATTTCTTTTACAAATTCAAACAATTGTTCTTTGCTTGGTGAATTGGTGTTGTTTTTCAGTTCAGTAAGTTTGTCAAAAAATATACCTCCAATACCTCTCGTTTCTTTACGGTGGTTAATATAAAAATAATCGTCAGCCCATTTTTTAAATTTAGGATAGTAATCGGGACTGTGTTTTTGGCACGCATTTTTTAGGCTGGTATGAAAAAATACAGCATCTTGTTCGTTTATATAATGTGGCGTTAAATCAATTCCCCCGCCAAACCACCAAGTTCCATTATCCATTTCAAAGTAGCGCACATTCATATGAATGATTGGTACCATTGGGTTGCTGGGGTGAATTACAATTGAAACTCCTGTAGCATAAAAGTTTGGAGTTTTTAGTTCGGAGTTTGTGGTTGGTTGTTGTGATTTGTTGTTTTCTGTATGTAGGGTGCCTGCAAGTATTTGTTCGGGTAGGGCTCCGTGTACGGCAGAAAAATTTACTCCTCCTTTTTCAATAACATTGCCATGTTGAATAATGCGAGTACGTCCTCCACCACCTTCTTCTCTAATCCAGTTTTCTTCAATAAATTTCCCTTTCGCGTCTTCGGTTTCTAAAGCATTACAAATGTTATCTTGTAATGATTTAAACCATTCTGTAATTATTTCTTTGGTAAGCATTTACTCTTTTATTTAATGTTAATGGAACATGTATTCTCTATTCAACATTCTCCATTATCAATTGTTTATTACCTATCAATTGGCTTTTACTAGTTTATAGTCATGATATTTTAGAATATAAACAAATTTGTTTTCAAACCCACTTTCTAATGGATATTGCATAAAGTTAAAGTCGGCTTGAATGCCCTCTGATTTATCGTC
Source organism: Bacteroidia bacterium (assembly GCA_049651825.1). GTDB lineage: Bacteria > Bacteroidota > Bacteroidia > 2-12-FULL-35-15 > 2-12-FULL-35-15 > 2-12-FULL-35-15. Next base: position 2,317 of record JBASCV010000313.1, on the reverse strand, counting down.
AACAATATTGTTTAAGAATCCTGTTCCGTATTTTTGTAATAAAGAAATGAAGTAAAGTGATATGTCATATCCTTGAAATGCATATAATTCAGGTTCGGTTTTGAATTTGTATCGATATTCAGCTATAAAGTCTTTGGTTGCTTGTTTGGTATAATCAACATAAGCATTTGAGGGTAGGTGTACTGAAAGTTTGTTTAAATATTCAAAATCAAGATTGTCGAAATTTAGCCAGCTTTGTAGGCCAAACAGTACAATTTTATTTTTATCGTTTACTTTGTTTAATTTACTTATACAGTCGGTAACATACGATTGATTGTTTGAAGGTAATATTACAACATTGGTTTTGTTCGGATTCATAAGGCTTTCAACGGCAGCAATGCTTCTTACTTCACGAATTGTGTCTTTAGCCGTTTCGGTAAATTTTTTCAACGCTTTGTTTCCTGCTTTTTTGAATGCGTTGTAAAATGTTACTTCTTTTGGGTTTCCGTTGTTTAGTAAAATAATGTTTTGCGTACGGAATGAATCAATTGCATAGTTAGCCATTAATTCAATTTGCATGGCTGTAGAAGGAAGCATTTTACATACGTACAGGTTATCAAATAAAATTTTATTTATTTGTGTAAATGGTGAAACAATGGCTATTGAATGCTCTTTTGCAAATTTTGCTATAGGCATAAAACTAGAACCATAAAGGGGGCCTATCATTAAGTCCATTTCTTTTAGTTCGGGCTTTTTGATGAGATTGATGATGTTTGATGAATCTGTATCGTCAATATCGTAAACAAAAATATTGGCTTTTAAATTTTTCTTTTTTAGTGAATCTATTGCTAAAAGTGCGCCTTCATAAAATGGGAGTGCAATGGTGCTTTTGTTAGGTAGCTGAACATCTCCTTTTACAAGTTTTTCCAAGTCAAGTTCATTTGCTTCGGTAGCGTGGAAAGGTAGGAAAAATGCGATGTTGTATTCTGTTTTAATTTTTCCTTTGTAGTTATGTAAGTGCAAGCTATCTGTTGTTTCGGCCGACATTTCGGCAACAGCAGTTTTTGATTTTGTTTTTTCAGTTTTTGATGATTCAACTTGCTCCTTGGTAGCAGGGATTTTGATTGTTTGTCCGCTTTTTAAACCATCTTGTAATTCAGGGTTTAATGCCTTTAGTTTATCAACAGTGGTATTGTGTTGTTTCGCAATTGAATATAATGTTTGTCCTCCATCTACTTTAAATAAAATATAGTCTGCGCCATCAGGTGGAATTTCGGTTACCGTTTTTTTATGTTTTTTAGTAGGGATTTTTAGTACTTGACCCGGTTGAATGCCATCAATTGCTGCAGGGTTTTCTAACACGATATCGTTCAAGGTCAGGTCGTACGCTTTAGCAATAGCATAGAGTGTTTGTCCTTTTTCAACAGTATGCATGTAATACTTAGTGCCATTAACTTTTTCGGTAACGGTGCTTTTTTTAATTTCTACTGTTCCTTTTTCTTGAGCAAAGGTTACTGAGGAATAAACTACAAAGCATAGTGTACATAAAAAAATGTATATGTATTTTGATTTTTTGTAATCCGTTGTCATTTATAGATTTTTTATCTGTTGGTTGCGATGCGCGATATTATTCCCACTCAATTGTTGCAGGCGGTTTAGAGCTAATGTCATAAACCACTCTGTTTATTCCTTTTACTTTATTTATAATTTCGTTAGATACTTTACTTAAAAAGTCATAAGGTAAGTGACACCAATCGGCAGTCATACCATCTGTAGAGGTAACTGCTCTTAGTGCAACCACATTTTCATATGTTCTTTCATCGCCCATTACACCAACCGTTTGTACTGGTAAAAATATTGCGCCTGCTTGCCATACGTCTTTATATAACCCAGAGGTTTTAAGGTTATCAATAAAAATATGGTCAACTTCTTGTAATGTATGAACTTTAGCAGGAGTGATATCGCCTAGAATTCGTATCGCTAACCCAGGACCAGGAAAGGGATGACGGTTTAAAATAGTATCTTCAATGTTTAGTGATTTCCCTACACGTCTTACTTCATCTTTAAATAAAGTATTTAGTGGTTCTACCACTTTTAGTTTCATGTAATCGGGTAAACCGCCAACGTTATGGTGAGATTTTATAGTTGCCGATGCACCACCGTTCACAGAAACCGATTCTATTACATCAGGGTAAATAGTACCTTGTGCTAGCCATTTCACATCTTGAATTTGCTTTGATTCATCGTCAAATACATCTACAAATACTTTACCAATTATTTTCCGTTTCTTTTCTGGGTCGGAAACTCCAGCTAATTCATTGTAAAATCGGGATTTAGC
>JBASCV010000312.1:0-4189 GCA_049651825.1 Bacteroidia bacterium | reverse complement strand
ATATTAAGCTATTTAAAGGAAACGATAGTATTTACGAAAACATGGAAGGGTTGAAATTCAAAATTAGTCCTAAAAGTTTTTATCAAACCAACTCCGATCAAGCGTACGAATTGTATAAAATAACACGAGATTTTGCATCAATAAAAAACACCGATACCGTATATGACTTATATACTGGTACTGGCACCATTGCTAACTTTGTAGCACATCAAGCAAAAAAGGTTGTTGGTATAGAGTATGTACCTGCAGCAATTGAAGACGCAAAAATAAATTCAACAATTAACAATATATCAAACACGGCATTTTATGCCGGTGATATGAAAGATGTATTGAACGATACGTTTATAGCTGCAAATGGTAAACCCGATGTAATTATTACCGACCCTCCTAGAGCTGGTATGCATGATGATGTAACGAATAAAATTTTGGAAATTGCTCCAGAACGTATTGTTTATGTAAGTTGTAACCCTGCTACACAAGCAAGAGATTTACAATTACTTGATAGTAAATATAAAGTAACCAAAGTACAACCGGTTGATATGTTTCCACAAACACACCATGTGGAAAATGTAGTTTTATTGGAGTTGAAGAATAAATAAAAGCATACTATAATGTCATTCCGATTCTTCAGAGAAGCAAGGAATCTTTTCAATCAATTCTAAAGATGCCTCGGTTTTAATCGGCATGACAAAGAAAGAATATTTATTGTTTTTGAAACAGCTTTTGGTCTAACAAATAAAAAAAACTAAAATGAATACATTTGACGCAACATTTTGGGCTAAACGCTATCAAAACAATGAAACAGGTTGGGATTTGGGCGCTCCCTCAGAACCATTAAAAAATTATATTGATCAGTTAACAGATAAAAATATTCATATTTTAATACCAGGGGCTGGTAATGGATATGAGGCTGAATATCTAATAAAAAAAGGTTTTAAAAATGTTTTTGTAATTGATATTGCAAAAGAGCCATTAGATAATTTAAAAAACAGAGTGCCTGAATTTCCTACAAACAATCTGATTCATGCTGATTTTTTTGAACATACAGGGCACTATGATTTGATACTTGAACAAACATTTTTCTGTGCCTTAAATCCATCATTAAGAAATAATTACGTAAAAAAAATGACTGAACTTTTAAAGCCCAATGGTAAGCTAGTTGGTCTTTTGTTTACCGACCCACTTAACGCTGTTACTCCACCCTTTGGAGCAAGTAAAGATGAGTATGTAAATTACTTTGGTACAAGTTTTAATTTTAATGTGTTTGAAAAATGCTACAACTCTATAAAACCAAGAGCTGGAAGAGAATTATTTATTAATTTTTCTAAAAAATAAAACTCTCCGAATAAATGAAATTACGTTTAATAATACTATTGTTGCTAGTACCTCTTTTTTTGAGTGCACAAAACAAAAAGAAAAAGCTCAAAGCAAAAGCTCCCAAAAAAGCTATGCACGAGTATTATCAAAGTTATTCGCTTACACCCGACTCGGCCCAAACACCTTATTTATATTACAAAATATACGAGTGGATAGGTACACGTTATCAGTACTCAGGAACCTCTAAAAAAGGAATTGACTGCTCAGGGTTTGTTGCCGAAATGTATGGCAATGTATATTGCACTCCACTACCACATGGATCTACAAACATTTGGACAAAAGTTGAACCAATTGAACAAGAGCAATTAAAAGAAGGTGATATTTTATTTTTCAAAATTAAACCCAACCGAATTTCGCATGTGGGTATTTACTTAGGTAACAATAAGTTTGCTCATGCATCGGTACGAAATGGTGTAATGATAAACGATTTAAACGAAACCTATTATAAAAATACGTTTTATAAAGCAGGTAGAGTAAACACCTTCCAATAAATCAACAATTTAAATTTCGCCAAAATAAAAAAGCTAACTGAAAATAATTTCAATTAGCTTTTTTAGATTTTGGCAACCCAGCTTCAAACGGTTTGCTACCTAATTATTTATGCAAATAAAGGAAAATCCTTCATCAATGCATTTACTTTTTTGCGCACATCGGCAATCACTTTTTCGTTATCGTGATTGGTTAATACTTTGTCAATTAAATCAACAATTTTAGGGATGTGTTTTTCTTTTATACCACGTGTTGTAATAGCAGCAGTACCTACACGAATACCCGAAGTAACAAATGGCGATTTATCATCAAAAGGCACCATGTTTTTGTTTACTGTAATATCAGCTTTAACAAGCGTGTTTTCAGCCAATTTACCAGTAATGTTTTTTGAACGTAAATCAATTAACATACAATGGTTATCAGTACCACCCGAAATTACTTTATAACCTTTATCAACAAAGCATTGTGCCATTAATTTGGCATTTTTCATTAATTGAATACAATAGGTCATGTAACTATCTTCTAAAGCTTCGCCAAAAGCAACTGCTTTAGCAGCAATCACATGCTCTAATGGTCCGCCTTGTGTACCAGGGAATACAGCGCCATCCAATATTGCCGACATCATTTTGATTTCGCCTTTTGGTGTTTTTTCGCCCCATGGGTTTGGAAAATCTTTACCCATCATTATCATTCCACCACGAGGTCCACGTAAGGTTTTATGAGTAGTGGTAGTTACAATGTGGCAATATGGCAATGGGTCGTTTAACAAACCACGTGCAATTAATCCTGATGGATGCGAAATATCTGCCATTAGCAGAGCGCCAACTTTATCAGCTATTTTGCGTAACTTTTTATAATCCCAATCACGAGAGTAGGATGAAGCTCCACAAATAATCAATTTTGGCTTTTCTTTTATTGCTGTAGCTTCAATTTTATTGAAATCAATTTTACCCGTTTTTTCTTCAACACCGTAAAAGCTTGGAACATATAGTTTTCCAGAAAAATTTACAGGCGAACCATGCGTCAAATGTCCACCATGCGAAAGATCAAAACCTAATATTTTATCACCTGGTTTTAAAACACCAAGCATTACAGCAGCATTGGCTTGTGCACCTGAGTGTGGCTGAACATTAACCCACTCAGCATTAAATAACTTTTTTGCACGGTCAATTGCCAATTGCTCCACCTTATCAACTACCTCACAACCACCATAATAACGTTTTGCAGGCAAGCCTTCGGCATATTTATTGGTTAAAACCGACCCCATTGCTTTCATTACTTGTTCGCTCACATAGTTTTCGGATGCAATAAGCTCAATACCAACAGTTTGGCGTTTTTTTTCTTCTGCAATAAGTTTGAAAATTTCAGTATCTTTTTTCATAAGTAGGTGCTAGATGTTAAAGTTATGAATGCGAAGATAATTATTATTTAATAGGATAAAAAAGAGATAAGTCAGTGTTTTATAAACACCTTTAGGCTAATAACTAATCCCTCTTACCGCCTCCCGACCACGATTTGAATTTAGGTTTAAATGAAGCTGGCTTTGCGCTCCTGTTGCCCGAATTCCCAGAATTAGTATTGGAACTATTACCTGAGCCCGTACTTGTAGAATGTCCTCTTTTAGGCCCTTTTGAAAAGCTGTTTTTGTTTGGAGAATTATTATTACGTTGTGGACGTTGTTGTCTTTGCGGAGTTTTTACAACCGTATGATTCATCAACGGATACGGATGATTGTCAATTACAGGAATTTGTTTCCCAATCAATTTCTGAATATCTCTTAAATATTCTTTTTCTTCGGCATCACAAAAAGCAATGGCTATACCGCTTGCTCCTGCCCTACCCGTTCTTCCAATACGGTGAACGTAAGATTCGGGAATATTAGGCAACTCGTAATTGATTACATGCGTAAGTTCGTCAATATCAATGCCTCGTGCTGCAATATCGGTTGCAACTAACACGCGCGTTAGTTTCGATTTGAAATTGTTTAACGCATTTTGACGTGCATTTTGCGATTTATTGCCATGTATCGCTTGCGAGTTAACACCATTTTTAGTTAAGTCCTTTGCAATTTTGTCTGCACCATGTTTGGTACGTGCAAATACCAATACACGCTCAATTTTTTTGTCTTTCAACAAATCCATCAATAAGTTTTTTTTGTTTTCTTTATCAACAAAATAAACCACTTGGTTGATTGTATTTGCAGTACTCGAAACAGGCGTAACTTCTACTTTAGCAGGATTAGTAAGAATAGTATCAGCCAACTGCACAATAGCAGGTGGCATGGTTGCCGAAAAAAACAAGGATTGACGCTTTGCAGGCAATT
>JBASCV010000311.1:0-4654 GCA_049651825.1 Bacteroidia bacterium | reverse complement strand
CCTTTAAGTTTTGAGATGGAAAACATTAAAAATATTATCCTTAACAAACGTAAATTACAACTCATTACTTCCATGAAGGAAGATTTGTATAATGATGCTTTAAACAGTAAAAACATTGAAATTTTTTTGAATGACAACTCCAAACAACAATAAGTCTTTATCAACAGGCCAAAAAGTAGCGCATAGCTCATCCTTTTTATTGGTGCTTTTTATTGCACTGTTTATGCTTTCTGTAACTACTATAACTAAATCGTATGCGCAAGGTACAGTAATCGACAGGGTGGTTGGTTCCGTTGGCGGAAACATTATTTTACAATCGGAGTTAGAAACCAATTACCAGCAAATGCTTGCCGACCAAGAAGCTGTTGACGGCAACTCACGTTGCAAATTGCTGGAAGAGCTTTTGTACCAAAAATTACTATTGGCACAAGCCCAAAAAGATAGCTTGTATCCTACTGATGCTCAGGTAGATCAAGAGTTGGACAGACGTATGCGTTATTACTTACAACAGCTAGGCTCTGAAGAGCGTTTTGTTCAGTTTTATGGCAAATCGGTTGACGATTACAAGCTTGAGTTGAGAGATAAAATTAGAGACATTGTGATGGCACAACAAATGCAAAGTAAAATTACTGGCGATATTACCGTTACACCAAACGATGTTAAAAATTACTATGTTTCTATTCCTGACGATTCTATTCCTTTCATCAGTTCGGAGGTGGAAGTTGGACAAATTGTAAAAAAGCCTAAAGTAACACCCGAAGCCAAAAAAGAAGCAAAAGATAAAATTGAAGGTATACGCCAACGCATTATGAAAGGCGAAAGCTCATTTACTGCCATGGCTGCATTGTATTCTGAAGACCCTGGTTCGGCAAGCAAAGGTGGTTTATACGAAGGCATTCAACGTGGCCAGTTTGTGCCTGAGTGGGATGCTTGGGCATTTAAACTAAAACCCAACGAAATTAGCGAAGTGTTCGAAAGCGTTTATGGCTTTTTTATTATTCAACTGATAGAGCGTAGAGGGGATGTGGTGGATGCACGCAGTTTGCTGATTGCACCAAAAGTAGAAGCACTTGACTTATTGAAAGCAAAACAAGCCTTGGATAGCATTTATACCAAACTTTTAACTGATACCATCAATTTTTCGGATGCTGCGGCTAAATACTCAGATGATGAAGAAACTAAAAACAGTGGCGGTTTAATCATCAATCCATTTACAGGCTCATCGCGTTTTCAAATGGATGAAATAGGACAAATGGATCAAAACATTGCTTTTGCAATAGATAAACTAAAAGTAGGCGAATTTACCAAACCCATGCCTATGGCTGGTAGCGATGGAAAACAAGCCTACCGAATTGTATATCTAAAAACCCGTACAGAACCACATAAAGCCAATTTAACTGACGATTACCAAAAAATGCAAGCCATCGCCTTGGCTAAAAAACAACAAGAAGCAGTTCAAAAATGGATTAAAAGAAAATCAGTTGATACCTTTGTTCGTATTGCTGATGACTATAAAAATTGTAATTTCGAGAATAAGTGGGTTAGTCAGTAGTTTTTTTTAGTTTTTAGTGCTTAATGTTTAGTTTTTAGTTGGTTGTCGGTAGTTCGTAGTTTTTAAAGTTTAGTTAATAAGCCAGTAAGTTTATAAGTTAGTAAGTCTACAAGTCCGCAAGTTCAAAAGTTGAAAGTGATTACGTTAGTAAGTTTAATAGTTTAATAGTTTAACAATTCAAAAAAACAATTAAAGCCTAATAATCAAATAGTTAAATAAAGATGGACTTTTAAACCTAAATATTATGTATTAAATCTTGTATCTTGCATCTTATGTCTTGATACTTAAATCTTGATACCAATACACCAAATAATAGTAAAAAAATATGTATAAATCAGATGTAGAAGCTGCAGACGCGTTTGTAGCAAAATATAAAGAGCTAAATGCCGAAATCAGCAAAGTTATTATTGGGCAGGATGAGGTAATTAAGGATGTGTTGATTTCTATTTTCAGTAAAGGGCACTGTTTACTTATTGGTGTTCCGGGTTTAGCTAAAACATTGTTAGTAAACACTATAGCTGATGTTTTGGGCTTAGCCTACAACCGTATTCAGTTTACTCCAGATTTAATGCCTTCTGACATTACAGGTTCCGAAATTTTGGGTGACGACCGCCATTTTAAATTCATTAAAGGCCCTCTATTTGCCAATATTATTTTGGCCGATGAAATTAACCGTACACCACCAAAAACCCAAGCTGCCTTATTAGAAGCTATGCAAGAGCGTAGCATTACCGTAGCAGGTAAACGTTATGATTTAGATAAACCATTTTTTGTATTGGCAACTCAAAATCCAATTGAACAAGAAGGTACTTATCCATTGCCAGAAGCGCAACTTGATAGGTTTATGTTTAACGTGTGGTTAGATTATCCTAAGTTTGAAGATGAACTTACCGTAGTAAAAAACACTACTTCAAACAAAACAGTGCAATTGAAAAAGGTGCTAACTTCCGAAGAAATCATTTATTTTCAAGAGCTAGTGCGCAGAATCCCAGTTACCGATAATGTAATGGAATATGCCGTAAAACTAGCCGCTAAAACCCGACCAAATACAGAGCATGCAGCAACAATAGCAAACAATTATTTATCATGGGGAGCAGGTCCAAGAGCTTCGCAATTTTTAGTTATTGGTGCAAAAGCACACGCACTTATCAAAGGTAAGTATTCGCCTGATATTGAAGATGTTAAAGCCATTGCAACCGCTATTTTACGCCACCGCATTGTGCGTAACTATAAAGCTGAAGCTGAAGGAGTGAGCATTGAAAAAATCATTCAGGAGTTGATGAAATAGAAATATCCCACTTCAGTCATTCCAACCGAAGCAAAGGAATTTTTTGAATTGAACAACGTTTGATTTGATTCTAATGGATAAAAAAATAAATGAAAAATCAGGTTTAGCTTGTTTTGTTAATACAAACGCATCATTTTAGCATGAACTACATACTTTTTGACGATAGCACACGCAATAACTTATTGCCACTTACATTTACACGTCCAGTGGCCGATATTCGCATTGGAATATTAACCATTCGCGAAAAGTGGGAACGTCATCTAAAAAGTAAAACATCAAGCCAAACGCAAGCTTATTTGACTAAAAAATTCCCTTGCGAATTTGCTATTGATACCGATAATGTATGGATTGCTGGCTCAGTATTGCCTAATGCCAAATTAATAGAAGAAATACAAAATTTACAGCCTCAACAAACACTCGTTTCGGGGCATACCCTTATTGCTGCCAATACGGGTAACGATAAAAATTTTAGCGTAGATAATGTTAGCGCATTTCAACCCTTCGAATCGCATGCTAAGGCGCTAAAAATTGAAAATGTATGGGACATTTTCTCAAAAAATGCAGAAGCCATAGCAACTGATTTTGAGTTACTTACATCAGGTAGAACTTCGGTTGCATTGAGTGCTAGCAACCAAGTAATGGGTATAGAAAATATATTTGTTGAAGAAGGAGCAAAAGTAGAATGTGCCATTTTAAATGCTACAACAGGCCCTATATACATTGGCAAAGATGCCGAAATAATGGAAGGCACCATTGTGCGTGGTCCATTAGCATTGTGCGAACATGCAACCTTAAAACTAGGTACTAAAATTTACGGAGCTACCACCATTGGCCCACATTGCAAAGTAGGTGGCGAAGTAAGTAATTCAGTAATTTTTGGTTACTCCAACAAAGCACACGATGGCTTTTTGGGTAATTCAGTGCTTGGCGAATGGTGTAATTTAGGTGCTGATAGCAACAACTCCAACTTAAAAAACAACTATGGCGAAGTAAAACTGTGGAATTACGCTAAAAATGCAATGACAGGCACTGGCCTCACCTTTTGTGGACTCATCATGGCCGACCACAGCAAATGTGGCATAAACACAATGTTCAACACTGGTACCGTAGTTGGCGTAAATGCAAACATTTTTGGCGCAGGATTCCCTCAAAACCATATTCCATCATTCTCTTGGGGAGGGGCAGCAGGCTTTACCACCTACAAGTTAGAGCAAGCTGTTGAAGTAGCCAAACGTGTTTTTGAACGTAGAAGCCTCGTTTTTGACCAAACCGAACAAGATATCATGACTCATCTGTTTGAAATTACTGCCTCTCACAGAAGTTAAATTTATTATAAAACCACCTTTTTCCCGCATTTTGTCTGGTTTACGAGGCATTTTAATGCCATTTTGTCCCAATTTTACTTTGGCACATTCATTGGTATTTCTTCTACACTTTATACATAGCAATTTAAAATTATGAAATAGCCATGTTTTCGAAAAGCACAAACAATTGATGAATATAATTTTTAAAACTGGCGTATTACATAAGACAAGAAAAAATAAATTATTCACTTATGAAATAGCCATGTTTGCTAATAACACAAACATAAATGAGAATAAATTTTCAAACTGGCATATTCCATAAGGCAATTAAAAAACAAATTATTCACTTATGAAAGATAATTTCAATATAAAAGGTTTAATAAACCAACTGAACGATAGTATGATTGATGAAGACACGGAGTTTATTCCCTTATTATCTGCCGAAGATGAGGATATTATGAACAACGAATCTGTTCCTGACGAATTATCTATTTTGCCTTTACGCAACAC
>JBASCV010000310.1:0-8145 GCA_049651825.1 Bacteroidia bacterium | reverse complement strand
CATAAGCACTATAAAAAAAGCCATCGTCTTTCCATGCAATATCCGAAAACTTTACCCACTTAATCACATCTGTCAATTGCTTACCTGTAGCAATATCTAAAACATTAATCTCACTCCAATCACTTCCAGCTTTATTAAAAGAATAAGCCACATATTTTGCATCTTTACTAACTGATAAACCACCTAAAGAAACGGTACCATCAGCAGCCATTGCATTAGGGTCGAGCAACACACGTGCTTCACCATTCAAGCCATCTTGAACGTACAACACACTTTGGTTTTGAATGCCATCATTTTTATAAAAAAAGTAATAGTTTTTCTTTTTAAAAGGAGTACTTCGCTTTTCAAAATTCCACAATGCTGTCAAACGCTGTTTAACCTTATCTCTAAAAGGAATTGTTGATAAATAATCAAACGTAACTTTATTTTGAGCTCTTACCCAATCAGCTGTTTCGGCTGATAAATCATCCTCTAACCAACGGTACGGGTCGGCTATCTTTGTGCCAAAATAGTTATCAGCAGTATCTACCTTTTTTGTAGCCGGATAGCTGATTTTTGATTGCTTGTTTTCATTACTACTGTTACAAGCAGCAAAAACAGATAGAAGAAACATAGGAAGAATAAATTTGTTCATTTTTATATTTTTTTGAGCTTTAAAAGTAAGTAAATTTATAGAATCTCATCTAATTTGTATCCGAACAAAAAACAACTCTTAAAAGCCTATTTAAATTTTGTTCGTAAAAAATATTGTAAAGCTCACTCACTTTATAGACAAGCCTCGGATAACTTCGAGCAAGGCTCTTTTCGAGGGAACCTGTGGTGAGCTTGTCGAACCATCGAAAAATGAGCGTAGGGGTAACTGTAAATAATTTACACAAATTTAAACTGAACCTAAAACTGAATTAGCAAAAATGGTTTATATTTTTTAACTTTATAGTTTATACAAAAAGCGATGAAAAAAATAGTTCTGCACTTAACTGCAATTTTAATTACACTTATTGCCTGCAATAATAATGGTACACACAAAGGCAATGTAGAAGACATTAACCCTCAGTTCGACAATTATAAAGCTACATTTATTGAGCTACTTTGGAAGCAATACCCTACATGGGCCAGCAGCCAAGGGTATCACAACTATGATAGCGTGCTTATTGTGCCTAATGATGATGCAAGACAAGCTGAACTGGCATTTGCAAGTGCACAGTTGGATTCACTCAAAAAGTACAATACCGAATTATTATCGGCAAACAACAAAACCGATTATTACATCATCGAAAATCAACTAAAATCCATTCTATGGAACATCAATGAATTTAAATCATTTGAATGGAACCCATCAGAATATAATATTTCCAGCACGTTTGCTGAAATGCTAAACGGCAACTACGATTCTTTGGATGTGCGTGTACGTAATTTTAATCTTAGAATGTTAAACATTCCAGCATACTACCAAGCAGCCAAAAACAACATCAAAAACCCAACTGTTGAACACACACAATTAGCTATTGATCAGAACCTTGGTGGTTTGAGTGTTTTTGAAAATGATTTTAAAGAAGCGCTCAACAAATTGCATTTAGGAGCACACGAACAACAAATGATGGAAGCCAATGCCAAAGCCGCTGTAAAAGCTATAAATGAGTATGTAGATTGGTTAAAAAAACTTGAAAACAAAACACCTCGTAGCTTTAGAATTGGAAAAGAATTATATCTCAAAAAGTTTGAATACGACATTCAATCAGGCTATTCGGCTAATCAAATTTATGATAAAGCCATTGCCAGAAAAACTGAGTTACACGAAAAGATGTTTGAAATATCTGATAAATTATGGGATAAATACATAAAAAACACACCAAAACCAACCAATAAACTTGCGCTTATAAAACAAGTAATTGATCAAATTTCGTTAAAGCACGTTCAAGCCGATTCTTTTCAAATAGCTATCGAACAACAACTTCCTGTGCTTTCTGCATTTATAGAAAAGAAAGATTTATTGTACATTGACCCTTCAAAACCATTGGTAGTAAGGCGTGAGCCCGATTATATGGCAGGAGTTGCAGGTGCATCCATTTCGGCACCTGGGCCTTATGATAAAAATGGTAATACCTATTACAATGTAGGAAGCCTTTCGGGATGGCCGCCAGAAAAAGCAGAAAGCTATTTGCGCGAGTACAATCATTACATTCTTCAAATATTAAATATTCATGAAGCAATACCAGGCCATTACACACAGCTAGTATATAGCAATCAATCACCAAGCCTTGTAAAATCAATATTTGGCAACAGTGCCATGGTTGAAGGATGGGCTGTTTATACCGAACGTATGATGCTTGAAAATGGATACGAAGAATCGCCCGAGATGTGGTTAATGTACTACAAGTGGCACTTGCGTAGTGTTTGTAATACCATTTTAGATTACAGTGTACACACCTTAAACATGAGTAAAGAAGAAGGCTTAAATCTATTGATAAACGAGGCTTTTCAGCAACAAGCTGAAGCCGAAGGCAAATGGAAAAGAGCATCACTAACTCAAGTTCAGTTATGCTGTTACTTTACAGGCTTCTCCGAAATTTATGATTTCAGAGAAGAACTAAAACAGCAAATGGGCGAACAATTTAACTTAAAAGCATTTCACGAACAGTTCTTAAGTTATGGAAGCGCTCCTGTTAAATACATAAAAGAATTAATGTTACAAGCATTAAAAAAGTAATTCATTTTTCTAGATTTCGCTAGAAACGCTACGCACACTATCATTTAGAGCAAAGTCGAGAAATGAGTGTAAGCGATTTCTAATAATTTAATAAATTTAGAACAGGCCCTTACAATAAAATTCATACAAATACAATCAACAAAAAACTATGCTTATATCCTGTAACACGGTTAACAATAAAAAAACAGATTCAAAAGAGAATAAAAATCTTGAACTCTACTTTGATTTAAGCAATTCTGCACAAAAACTTAATTCCGAAGCATGGCAACAAGTTGCTATGTTTGGAAGCTATTTTCTGCAACTACCGTTTTTAAAAGTAATTGAGCAAACGCAACCATCCAACATGCGTTTTTACTACGCTACACTATTTAAAAACAATTTACCTATTGCTATTGCTTACTTTCAACTGGTAAATTTTTCATCAGATAATTTTCAACGCTATATAGGTACAGAAAACACCCTTGATAATTGCAAGATTACAAACTATCTAAAAAAATATTTAACTACACATTTACTACGCAATGTTACTAAAAATGATGTTCGATTACTTATCTGCGGAAACGCATTTATTAGCGGACAACATGGAATTGCATACCTACCCAACATTAACAAAACTGAAATATTTGACGCCATAGCTGATGTTATTTATGAAATTGGTGAAGTCGAAAAAAACAATGGAAAAATATCAGCTAGTTTAGTGAAAGATTTTTCGATTACAACTACCGAAAAAGCCGATGAACTAAAGGAATTCAAATACCACAATTTTATTGTTGAACCCAACATGACAGTTAACAATAACTGGAAAACATTTGATGAATATTTGAATGCCATGAGTAAAAAATATCGCAACCGAGCTAAAACTGTGCAAAAAAATGGCAGCTCCGTTGAACGCATTGATTTTTCGGCAAACGACATTGCGAAACATAAAAAAACAATTCAAGAATTATTTAACAACGTTGCATTTAAAGCACCATTTCGCATGGCTGACCTATCAGCCGATTACTTTATTGAAATGAAAACTAAATTGAGTAGCACATTCAACTTTGTTGCTTATTTCTATCAAAATCAACTCGTTGGTTTCCGCACTTCATTTATTACACCACAAGCCGTTGAGGCTCACTTTATTGGCTTAAATTACGATTTTAATAAAGAGCTCGACTTGTATCAAAACATGCTTTACGATTACATCCAAGAAACCATTAATTACCAACTACCACTTCTTTCATTGGGGAGAACTGCCGCTGAAATCAAGAGTACGGTTGGTGCCGAAGCACAACAACTTACTTGTTATATCAAACACCACAATCCATTATCCAATCACCTTATAAAACCGTTTATAGATTCTATAAAAACCACCGAATGGGTACCTCGTAGCCCATTTAAAGAATTGCAAATTCAGGAAATGTACTAATTTTTACTTTCAAACAAAGCAACAACATTTCCAGTTGTTGACTTAAACATTTTTACGATACTCAAGGCTGAATCAGCTTCGAGTTGATTTAGTGTTATACCATTTTCGGTAGGCGCAAACCAGCTATCCCACACAATCAGGTAGTTTTCTGGCTTCTGTTTTTTGTGAAGATTTTTTAGCTCAATAAAATCAGCCGAAAACGGATCGATATCATTAATCAAGTAATAATAAGGATGCGCTGTATAAACAAATACTTTATCAAAATAATTTGCTTGAATATACATTGAGGCATCACGTATCAATAACTGATCATCGCTTAATGTAAAATCTTTTTTCCAATTTATTGAAGCGGGATTAGGAACAAAAGGAAACAACACTATCGTAAAAACCGACAAAAAGAAAACACTTTTTTGCCAAATCGGTTTATTAAATAAAGCGGTTAGCCTATTCAAACCATCCAATACAATTAAAGGACCTAAAGGCACAACGGCAATCAACACCCTTTTCATTCCCATCGACTCGAAAATCCCGAAATACCAAAACAACGAGTGCGCTAAAACAAATACAAAAAACAACACATAAACTATAACTGAGCTTGATGAATCGAAAACCACAGCAATAAAACGTTTTACAAACAACAACTTAGTTTTAAGAACAAAAGCAAATCCTAAAAAAACATACAAAGGCACACCTAAAATATAATTCAGCTGAATCAAAAAGTGACTCCAATTACCACTACCATACTTTCCAGAAGATTCGGAATAAGGAATCTTAGTAAACACCCAAAAAACATCATGATAATAAAAAGCACCAACTACACTATAAAACAAATGACCTACAAACAACCAAGGCAAAAAACGATAGCCTTTATCAAAAATAAAATAAACCACAAAAACACCCACTATTATCAGTCCCTCCGAACGTACAAAGGGTAAAAACGAAACAACAATTGCTGCAAAAAGATACTTTCTCGAAAAAAATAGGTATAAACCACACACCAATAACATACCAAACAATGGCTCAGTTAATCCAGATAAAATATGTGTAAAATAGCCAGGGGTAAATATCAAAAAAACTGGAGCCAACCATGCCTTATAAAAATTTAACAATTTAGCCACTTTATAAACAAACCAAACCGTAATGGCAGCAACCACAGCATTAAAAACCTTAATACCAACAAAACCAAACTGCGCAAATGAAGCCGATAGCAAAACAAAAAGAGGCTTTGCCCAGTGATTTAAAAAATTTTCAGGATGCAGAAATGCATACTTGGAAAAAAAGTAATGGTAAATACTATCACCCGTATCTACTGTGCCATCAGTATAAAAAGCGAAACAAATTAAAAGTAACAAATACAACACCACACCCAACCCTACCAAACTCCCCTCGCCCAACCGAATTTTCACATTTCGCAACATTGAGATTATATTTAATTAATTGTATGGCAAAATAATAGTTAAGAGCGACTCGGAACTCCCACCTTTTTAACAAGTAATCAACAGTATATCAACAGCATTCAAACAAGTTACGCACAACCCCTTAAAAACTGGTTTTTTTGAATTAAAATGATGAAAAAAAATCTATATTTGCAACTTTGCTAGAAAAGCTGGCTTATTTTTTGCACTGCTCAAACTTAAGTATGAGAAAACTAATTTTGATATTATCTTCTTTTTTGCTGTTTACCTCGGCCAACATTGTGTTGCCGGGTGACGGAGAAGAGGCTAATGCCAAAATTAAAGCCATTTACATCTATAATTTCACCAAATACATTGAGTGGCCCGATGCATATAAAGAAGGAAGTTTTGTTATTGGATTTATAGGAAAAAACACAGCCCTACTCACCGAACTATCTAAAATGGCCGACAGCAAAAAGGCTGGAAATCAGAACATTGAAATCAGAAACATATCTACACTTGACGACAACTCAAAATACAATATTGTGTTTTTACTATCCGAAAACTCATCGCAATTAAGCGAAGTTGTAACAAAAGCCAAAGGAAAAAGCACCCTTATTGTTACCGAAAAAGAAGGATTAGCAGCAAAAGGAGCCGCAATCAACTTTATTGTTGAGGAAAATAAACAAAAAATAGAACTTAACAAAGCAAATATTGAAAAATATAAATTAAAAGTTGCCGATAATTTAGTTAAAATGTCGAAACAGGTAAACTAAATTTTTAGTATATTTACATCAAAATGAGAACGTTAACAAAAATAAAAACCTTACTTGCTATACAACTCCTGTTGTTATTAACAAGTTATGCACTAAAAGCGCAGGTTGACGTTTTAAATAAAGCTACCGACTTATATAATAATGAGCAGTATGATAGCGCTCGCTTTTATATCGACAAAGCCGTTATGCATGCTGAAACAAAAGAAATGGCTGAAACGTGGTACATAAGAAGCTATACTTACTTTGCTATTTATACAAAAAGAGAAAAGGGAAACAAAAAATCTCCTTCAAGACTAACTACGCTTGAATCCCTCAGAAAATTAATGATTTTAGATAAAAACAAAGAGTTCTACGATGATAATATTTCGTTAATGCAAAACCTGATAAACACAATGCATAACGATGCAGCCGACTGCCTAGATCCACTTGAATATGAAACAGCTATTGACTTATTCCGTAAATCACAAGATTATTTTAAACTAATAAATCCATCTCAAGCAGCGCTTCAATCGCGCGAAATAGAATTTGGCTTGGCATTAGGTTCTGTTTACAATAGTATAATTGAAACAAGTAAGGACAGTTTAAACATTGTGAAATATTCTGATTTAGCAAAAGCTGTTTATCAAAAAATACTTTCAATGGAGCCTAACAATATATCAGCGAATTACAGCTTAGGCATTATTTACTACAATCAAGCGGTAAATCTTATTAAAGCATCAGAATATGTTGATTTAAGTGTAATTGACAAACTACAAGATGAATCAATACGTTTGTTTAAAGCATCACTTCCTTTTATGCAAACAGCTGAAAAGCTAGACCCTGAAAGAATAGCAACATTAGAAGGATTATCAGGTATTTGGTTTAGTTTGAATGATGTTGCAAAATACAATCATTACCAAAAAAAGCTACAGGAGCTAAAAAACAAGAAACAATAATTTGTTAGTTGATATATCGTTTTTATGAGGTTTACAATAGGTAAAAGAATTGCGTTGGGGTTTGGTGTAATTGTTGTCCTTACAGCTATATCATTTCTATTTACGAACCTCACCCTCAACAGTAGCCGTGTAAAAATTTCGCATGTAACAGAGGTAGTAAACCCTTCACTTGCTAAATTAAAAGAGTTGGATAACCTATTGAATGTTTCTAAAATAGGGATTACAGTTTGGTATTATACTGAAAAGTCTGATATTCCAGAAAAAACCGATTTGCCAATTTTACTCAAAAATAAGTACCCAGTAATTAAGTCTGAGATATTAAAATATTCAGAGAACTGGGCGCCTGAAGATCAAGCGAGTATGAAAAAAATCATCACATCAATCGATGATTTATTTGAGCAATACCAGTACAGCGTAATGGATAAACTTCAACAAATGGAGGATTATCACGACCCTGCGGTTTTTTTCCTCTTAACAGAAGACTTTGAGTTTAATATCCGTCAATCATTTAACGATATAAAAACTCAACTTGGCAAATTAATTGACAAACAAAATGCCAGTGCCAATACCAATAACGAAGAGATGTTAGACTCTTTCGACAATTTGGAAAAAGTGGTATTATCAATAGGTATTTTACTTGTACTAGGAAGTATATTAATTGCATTTTTTACGGTTCGTTCAATTGTAAACCCTATTCAACAACTAAAAAAAATGCTTTTATTGATGGGCAAAGGCGTTTTACCTGCTGAGCGCATCAAAGATAGAAAAGATGAAATTGGAGAAATGTCGGTTGCGTTGAACGATTTGATTGATGGGATGGAACGTACAACTGAATTTGCAAAACAAGTAGGTTCGGGAAATTTTGATTCAGACTACCGTCCGTTAAGCAATGAAGATACCCTAAGCGCAGCGTTATTAAAGA
>JBASCV010000309.1:0-15894 GCA_049651825.1 Bacteroidia bacterium | reverse complement strand
AGGCGTTGCATCCAAAAAATTTAAGTATAAAAAATTAAAGGAGTTGTTATTATTAAATGCCCATCTACCAATGTTGGAGCAAAAAAACATATTGGATACAACTTTTGAAAATTGGAAGGGCAATACAGAACAAGTTGACGATGTTTTAATTATTGGAATTAAGATTTAATAGCTAGTTGATGAAGCGTTTGTTTTTAATAAAATTATTTATTTTTCTTGCTATTCAGTTGGTTGCTGGTAGAGGATCTTCAATATCTGATAAAAAAAATATTGATTCTCTTTTAAATGTAATTAATACTTCTAAAGATGATACGTTGACGGTTAAGAGTTTAAATAAATTAACTCGGAAATTTATTGACATTGGCGAGTACGACAAGGCATTAGAATATTCTGCTCAATCGCAAAAAATTGCTCAGAAAGCCAATTTTACAAAAGGTCTTATAAGTTCTTATGTTAACACTTCAACTATTCTTGCTACGCGAGGAGATTACTCTCAAGCAATGAATTATGCAATTAATGCATTAAAACTTAGTGAAAAAACGAATAATAAATTTGGTATAGGAGGTGCATATAATGCTATAGGAACTATATATTTATCGCAAAATAAAGACAGTTTAGCAATTAATGCTTATCAAAAAAGTTTAGCTGTTAGAGAGAGTGTTAATGATGTTACTGGAGTGGCTGCTTGCTATAACAATATTGGAATTATATATAGAAGACAAAATAATTTTGAAAAAGCCTTGAGCGCATACATGAGATGTTTGTATACATTGGAAGAAGATGCAAAAAAAGGTCAAGAAAAATATAGTCACGGAATTTCATCTTCTTACAATAATATAGGTACAATTTATCAGGATTTGAATAGATATGAAGATGCGATTAATTATTATAAAAAAGCTATAGCTATTAGGCTTGAGGTTAATGATTTAAAGGGATTGGCGTCAACTTATAATAATTTTGGAAGCGTTTATTTGTTAAAAGGGAGTTATGATAGTTCGCTTTTTTATTTAAACAAAGCTCTTCCTTTGAACGTTAAGATAGGAGCAAAAATCGGAATTTACGAGGCCTACTCACATTTTGCAGATTTGTACTACAGAAAAAAAGACTTTAAAAAGGCTCTAGAATATCAAAAACTTCACTTTCATATTAAGGATTCAATCTTAAATGAGAGTTTAGGTAAACAAGTTGCTGAAATGAATTTTAAATATGACAGTGAAAAAAAAGATAGGGAATTGTTTGAAAAAGATGGAGCAATAAAGGCGCAAGAAGCAGAGGCGTTTACTAAAGAATTAGAGCGTAATACGTTTATTGTTGGTTTTATTTTATTACTTATTGTTGCTTTGGTTGTTTTTGTGGGATATAGAAATAACAAAGCAATAAATGTGGAATTAAATCATAAAAATGAGTTGGTAGGAAATCAAAAGCAACTTTTTGAAGAACAAAATAAAAAAATAACTTCTAGTATTAATTATGCAAAACGTATTCAAAAATCAATTTTACCCAAGCCTTCAGATATAAAATCTGTTTTTTCTGAATCATTTGTTTTTTTTAGACCTAAAGATATTGTAAGTGGCGACTTTTATTGGATTGCCAATATAGATAATGTTGATGTTCAAAATAAAAAATCCAATTTAGGACTATCAAAAAACGTATTAATTGCTGCCGCTGATTCAACTGGACATGGTGTGCCTGGTGCTTTAATGGGTTTGATGGGTATTAATATGTTAGAACAAATTGTGAATGAACATGCCGTTTATATACCGGCAGCTATTCTTAATGAGTTAGATAATAAAATAATCAATTCATTGAAGTCAACTAACAATAGCGAATTGTTAAACGAAGGAATTGATATAGCATTATGTAAAATAGATTTGGTTAATTATAAATTAGAATATGCGGGTGCGCATAACCCTTTATACATTGTTAGAGACAATGTTTTGATTGAAATAAAGGCCGATAGAAAAACGGTGGGAGTTGCACGCAAAAAAAATACTTACAAAAACAATGAATTTGTACTTCAGGCTGGAGATGTACTCTTTTTATTTTCAGATGGTTTTGCGGATCAAAAAGGGGGAACAGAAAATAAAAAATATTTTTATAAACCTTTTCAAGAATTGCTATTAAGTATTCAGAAATTAACAATGGAGGAGCAGCTCAAAGAAATTGAGCGAGTATTTGATTTGTGGAAGGGTGATAATGAGCAGATAGATGATATATTGGTTATGGGTATTAAAATAGTATAGGATGTGAACAGCATTGTGGTAAATATTTACTAGATCTTTTGATGATAATTATAAAAAAAGGTTATATTTATTATCTGTTTGATGTGTCATTTTTTTAATTTAAAATATGAAAACAAATTGGTTTGATAAATACTTTTCTGATAAATATGGAATTTATACATGTGCTTTAATTTTATTCATTATTGCTTTTGTTGTATTTAAGGATTTTATTCTTCTAAAAGACGTTTTTTTATATAAAGATGTTGCAAGCGATTCGATAAATGCGAGTTATGCCAACTTTTTAAATATTTCTGATTACATCAAAAATTATGGATTCCCTAAGTGGTCATTTCAGAATGGTATAGGACAAAATATTTTTTCTCTTATTCTCAGAGACCCGACAGATGCATTTGTTTATTTTTTAGATAGAGATTCAATTCCTTTTGCTATAATTTTTAAAGAACTTTTTAAAATCATAACAAGCGGTATTGTTTTTTACTTGTTTTTGCGTAAAATAAAATTATCGGTATATGTTTCGATTGTAGGTGCTATGTTGTATAGCTATACGGGTTTTATGACTTTAGGTAGTGCTTGGTATATCTTTACGTTTGAAGCATTAATGTTAGCTGCGTTGCTATTGTCTTTTGAGAAATTGTTTCAGGATAATTCATTCTATTTATTCCCTATAGTAGTTTTTTTATTGGCTATTTCAATGCCTGTAAATTTATATCTATATGGTATTTTTCTTTTTGCTTACATGGTTTTACGTTTTTTTTTACAAGAGAACAGAACTATAAAACCATTTTTAATGGTTCTTTTAAAGTTGTTTTTTTTAGCTTTATTGGGTTTAGGACTTAGTTCTGTATTCTTATTTAGTAACATTAAACAAATACTAGAAAGCGCAAGGGTTGAAGGAGATTCAAATTATTTTGATTCACTGACTAATAATCCTATACTGTCTTTGGCCGATTCATCAAATTATACAACAAGTATTCTCCGTTTTTTCTCAAATGACATATTAGGTACAGGATTAAATTTTAAAGGATGGTATAACTATTTTGAAGCACCACTGTTTTATTGTGGAATTTTAACATTGCTATTGTTGCCACAATTATTTGTTTATTTAAATAAAAAGCAACGTGTTATTTATATTTCTTTTGTTTTAATATGGCTATTACCTATTGTTTTTCCTTATTTCAGATATGCTTATTGGTTGTTTTCAGGGGATTATTATAGGGCATTTTCATTGTGCGTTGCTACTTGTTTCGTATTTGTAAGCTTACATTCATTAAGTAAAATCGAACAGTTAAAAAAAATAAACCTTATTGTATTGATATCAACTTCTGTTTTTTTGTTGGTATTGCTTTATTATCCGTATGAAAATCATCAATTAATTGTAAATAAGGATGTTCAATCAACTGCGCGTAATTTTATATTGCTATATACATTGGCTTTATACCTATTGGGTCAACCTAAGCTGGTAAACTTTATAAAACCAGCTTTGATTCTATTATTATTTTTTGAATTAGCTTTGTTTTCGTACAATACTGTAAACAATAAGCGAACGGTTATTGCTTCAAAAGAGTTAAAACAAAAAGTTGGCTTTAACGATTTTTCTGTTGATGCGCTTAGTTTTATAAAAAATCAAGATACAGGTTTTTATCGAATAGATAAAACATACTCATCAAGTGTTGCTTATAATGGTGGATTAAATGACCCACAAGCTCAATTTTATAAAGGCACAAGCTGCTATCATTCTTTTAATCAAAAATATTATTTAAAGTTTATAAAAGGAGCCAATATTACCAATGCCCGCCCCGATAAAGCTGAGCTAGAATCTAAAAGAATTACAGGTTTTATTAATCGTCCGCTTTTACAATCTTTATTTAGTGTTAAGTATATCTTAACAAAACAGCCTGATAATAGATTTATGTACGCTTCTCATGATTCTCTCACTCAGTTTGGTGATGTAAAAGTGTTTAGGAAAAAATATATTTTGCCATTAGGTGTTGCTTATAACAAATATATTTTGGAATCGGATTTTCAAAAATTAAATGATACCCAAAAAGATATAATGTTGTTTAAAGCAGTTGTGATAAACGATACTGATAAGAATATGTACACAAACTATAAACAACTAAAGTTAACAGATTCTGTATCTGGATACAGCTGGGAGGCTTATTCACAAGATGTAAATCTTTTAAAGAGCGATTCATTGGTACTTACTGAACATAATCAAAATTATTTTAAAGGGTCTATAAATTTAAATGAGTCAAAACTTTTTTTTCTATCTATTCCTTTTGATTCAGGTTGGTCAATTATTATAGATGGTAAACCCGAAAAAATAAATATTGTTGATTTTGGGATGATGGGTGTTTTTATAGATAAAGGACAACATTCAATAGAATTAAGTTACACAGTTCCATACTTAAAAGAAGGCGGAATGGCTTCTGCTGGTTCGTTTTTAGTATTCCTGTTACTCATTGTTTTTGTTGAATATAAAAAGAGAAAATTAGATTTAGCTAAAAAATAATTTTATAATCATTATGATAGTATTACTTGTTTTGATAATAGTTGCTTGTTTTGGTTTTGTTGTTTACGAAAGTAAAACCAAACAAACACTTGCTGCTGTGACTTCATTTAATTCATTAGAGGCGATTATTGTGGGTGTAGCAGTAAGTTATTTGCTATATCGTGGCTTTTTCGAAATGGCAGATTATATAAGGTCATTTAATATAAAATTTCCGCACGACAGGTTTATACCGCCTGCGCGTGCGGCCAGCTACGAGTATGATGGAGTAGAAGGATATGTGTTATATGGTTTAATGTTTGTGAATATTATTATCTCTATAGGTTTAGTGGGACTAATATCTAAGCTAAAAAACAGAACGTTTGTTCTTGTTATTTATGGCGCTTTAACCCTTGCAGCTATTTTTTATTTTCTGGAAATTGGTTTTGTTCCCCCAATGACTAATTACAAAGATTATAAAGACAACACTCCATTTATTGTAATTATAGCTTTGCTGATAACGGGTTTGTTTTTTGTTCTTCACAAATATTTAACATCAAAACAATTTTATTTGTTTCTTGCTATTTTTCTTATTCCTGTTTGTTTTATTGCCACCGAACCAATATCTGTTTTTGATTATTCATTTATATTATCTCCATCCTTGCGTTTAATTCAAGGAAACGCTTTGTCCGATATTTATTTTCAGTACGATTTATTTTTGTCATTATTAGCCGCATTATGGATGAAGCTTAATATTGATTTGAATTTATTTCAGGTGTTAGGTCAGTTGTCTTTTTATATAATGTTTATTGCTTTGTTTTGGTTCTCAAAAAGATTTTATATCAATAAATTATTTGCTCTTTTTATTGTTATTCTTTTATTGATAACAAGATACTATGCAATTATGCACGAACCTGTTGCTATATTTCAGGTAACTCCACTGCGTTTGGAACTATGGTTAATTTTATTGTTTTTGATTTATAAAAAGGGCGTATATCACTGGATTAATGCTGTAGTATTAGGTTTGTTATTAATGTTGCATAAAAATTTCGGACTTTTATATACGTTGGCGTATTATCAGCTTATTATTACTTTATTTATAGTAGATTTCGTTGCATTAAAATCTACCGAAGGCTATACTAAAAAATCGTTATTCCAATTTTTGCAAAAGCAGTTTAAGCTCAATGTATTTAATTTCTTTATTGTTGTTGCTTTTGTTGGCATTAGTATCGTTATGTTTAATGGCTTCTTCCCGAAAAGTGCAATTCTTTATCAGCAAATCGGAGTTGGGATGATTCAAATTTCTACTAAATCTTTTTATTGGTTTATACCTCCAATTCTTTCTGTTTGTTTTGCATTGTTGTTAAAAAACAAAAGCAAATTACATGTTTCATACTATCATACAGGTTTAATGATTGTGTTTTTTACAATAGCTAATTCTATTTATTTTTTTGGCAGAAGTCATGAACACAATATTTTAAATATAGCAACATCGTTAGTGTTGCTATTGTTCTTGTTTCTTGATTTAATAGGCAGTTTAGGTAA
This sequence comes from Bacteroidia bacterium, assembly GCA_049651825.1. GTDB lineage: Bacteria > Bacteroidota > Bacteroidia > 2-12-FULL-35-15 > 2-12-FULL-35-15 > 2-12-FULL-35-15. The sequence goes on along the minus strand of JBASCV010000309.1, from coordinate 9,618 downwards.
TGCTGGCGATAATGTTGTTGTGAAATCTAAGGCTAAAAAAGCCGTAAATGAAACATCGGAATTGTATAAATATGTTAGCTTGAAACGGAATGCACTGATTATACTCCCTGTTGTTTTTATTGTAGCTACTTCATTTTATTATTCCGATAAAATCAATCATAAATTTAAAACCCAATATAAAAACATAAAAAAAGCGCAGTTTATATACCCACTAGAGGTGCCTACAGATTTGGCTTCTGTTAAAAAAATCACAAACAATAGTGATAGTGTTTATTTCTTAAACTATCAGGATGATTTTATGTTTTACTATTATGGTAATTACAAACCTGTTGGATATTTTAGCCCTTGTGCAACATGGATTTTGAAAAATGATTTAATCCCATTTGTACAAGGTTTATTGGATAGAAATTATTATGTTGTTACAACTGATATGATGCGTATTGCAGAATTGTTGCCTGAAATTAAATACAATAACGTAATATCGGATGGCAGGTATAGTGCCCTTAAAAGAGATAATGTTAAGCTTTTATTGCCTGTAAGCAAAACAAATGAACTAGTACATATAGGTATAACATCACCCTTGGGCAAAAACGGAATTACTCAGCCAACACTCAAGCTTAATAATGATTTTACTGTTGAGTTACTCATTAAACCGGAAGCTCAACAAGTTGAAAATTCAAGTATTTTGGTAAATGCCATGACTGACAGTGTTGGCCCAAGTGGTTTTACTTTACAACAAAATGGACCTTATCATAATCAATTTTTGTTTGCTTATGGTGGCGGAAAAGCTTGGACTCCACCCGCAATGTTTATGTTGCAAGCAAATGAATGGAATTATATTGTTGTTGCTGTTCAAAGTAATACAATAAAAGTATTTAATAACGGGAAATTAGTGGCTAGCGAAAAAGCAGATTTTTCAATTAAAAATATAGATGTGCCATTAGTGATTGGTAATGGAATAGGTCGAAAAAATGAATTTAACGGCTGGATAAAAGAAGTGAAGATTGAAAACAATACAATTACTGAACAAGAAATTATAAATAATTATAATCTACTTAAGGGTAGCTTGTAGTGATATGTTAATAGTATTCAAATAATGGAAATATTAATAAAACAATTACAGCTGAGAAAAAGCTTGCTTCAGCTTTATTATCAAGCGAATGCAGGACACATTGCTTGTTCGCTTAGTTGTATAGATATTCTTATAGCTCTTTTTAATAGTAAAACAGAGCAGGAACGAGTAATTCTCTCCAAGGGTCACGCTGCAGCTGCATTGTACACTATATTAAATCATACAGGAGAAATAACGGATAGTGCACTTCAAACCTTTTATAAAAATGGTACAAAGCTATCGGCTCATCCTTCTGCGCATTCATTTGAAAACATTCCTTTTGCATTAGGCTCTTTGGGGCATGGTTTACCAATAGCTTGTGGTATTGCATACGCAAATAAGTTGCAAAACAATAAAGAGAATGTATTTGTTATACTATCCGATGGCGAAACCAACGAAGGTACAACATGGGAAGCTGCACATTTTGCCATTGCTAAAAAATTAGATAATTTGATTGTTGTTATTGATAAAAATAAATTACAGGGTTTTGGCTATACCGCTGATGTGCTAGGCGATACGGCTGCTTACGAAAAAATGAAAGCTATTGGTTTTGATGTAGTTGAAATGGATGGTCATAATGTAGAATCGCTTGTCGATAAAATTTCAGAATTTAAAAACATAAGCAATGATACTCCTAAATTAATTATTGCAAACACAACAAAGGGCAAGGGAGTAGATTTTATGGAGAATAAGTTGGAGTGGCACTATTTACCTATGACAGCAGATTTGTACGAAAAAGCTTTAGTATCACTAGATAAAAATTACAATGCGTAACGAGTTTTCAAAAAAAGTACAAGAGTTAATTCAAACAAACCCAAACTCCGTTTTTATAACGGGCGATTTGGGTTATAATGCTCTTGAACAATTACAACAAACTGCTGGCGAACGGTTTGTTAATGCAGGTGTTGCAGAGCAAAACATGGTTGGTGTTGCAGCCGGTTTGGCTTATAAAGGTTTTGAAACTTTTGTTTATAGTATTGCTCCTTTTGCAGTGTATCGTTGTTTCGAGCAAATTAAAATAGATGTGTGTATACATAACTTACCTGTTTATATTGTTGGTAATGGTGGTGGCTATGGCTATGGTATTATGGGAGCAACACACCATGCTATTGAGGATATAGGATGTTTGAGTACGTTACCCAACATTACATGTTGGATACCTGCTTTTAACGAAGATGTTGATTATTGTTTGGAGCAAATAACTAATTTGAAAAAGCCTGCTTACTTACGTTTAGGGATGAGTAAAACCTATCCAATTCAACAAGAAATAAAGCCAGTGAATCATGTTGTTAAGTCCGAAAATCCTGAAATAACAATTATTGCGTTAGGGCCAATTGTAAATAATGTGATAGATGCGATTTCTGATAAAAAGAATGTTGATGTTTTTACTATTCTAACAGTTCCTTTGCCTGAATTAACAGCTGAGCTTTTTAATAGTATAAGTTCATCTAACACGTTAATTGTTGTTGAGGAGCATGTTGAGCGTGGTGGTTTGGGAGAACATTTGTTGTCGCACGTTTTTAAAAAAGGTGTTTTTATAAAGAAATTTGTTGGATTAAATGCAAAAGGCTATCCAAGTAAACTGTACGGAAATCAAGCATTTCATCAGCAAGAAAATGGATTAGATACAGAAAGTATTAAAAAACAAATAGAAAGTTTATTATTAGAAACTGTTTAGGTTTTATGTTAATATTTTACAATAGAACTTTGTGCGACAAGTCATTTCAAGCTTGTCGAGAAATAAGGATTGGGGGATAATTTAAACAGTTGTTTTACTGTAAAAATTAAATAATTTAGTATCAATGGAAAGCGTAGCAAATAAAATACAAGCATTGAAAGGTCCAATTTTTATTTTTGGAGCAAGCGGATTTATTGGTGCAAATTTATTGCAATCGATTCTTCGCTACAGAAAAGATTGTTATGCAATAACACATAATCCCCGTTCGGCTTGGCGTTTGAGGTTGTTAGAAATTTCGAATGATAATGTGTTGCATTGTGACATTAATTATAAAAAATCGGTTGATTCATTGTTTAATGAATATCAACCTAAAACAATTTTTAATCTTTCGGCATATGGTGCTTACAGTAAACAAAATAATACTAGTTTAATTTATGAAACCAATATATTAGGTACAGTAAATATTTTAGAAGCATCCAAAAATGTAAAAGCATACATACATGCGGGTAGTAGTTCTGAATATGGTTTGAACAGTGTAAACCCTAAAGAAAACGATGAGCTGATACCCAATAGCCATTATTCTGTATCTAAAATAACAGCTAGTTATTTGCTTTCTTTTTTTGCACGTAATTATAATTTACCGTGTTTAAATTTGCGTCTGTATTCGGTTTATGGTCCATGGGAAGAGCCAGATAGACTTATTCCTAGAATGGTAGAATGTGCTTTAGATAAAACCTATCCACCTCTTGTACAACCTCAAACATCGCGCGATTTTGTTTATATTGACGATTGTGTGGAGGCTTTTATTGATGCAGCAAATAGCGTAAATAATGAAAATGCCGGACAGTCAATAAATATAGGTACAGGTGTAAAAACTACGCTAGATGAGTTGGCCACAAACTGTCGAAAAATATTTAATATTGATAAGCAACCTGTTTGGGGTTCTATGCCTAATAGAAATTGGGACACTCCTGAATGGTACGGTAATTATGATAAAGCATTGAAGTTAATTGGTTGGAAACCCAAAACCAATTTACAGGACGGACTTGTTAAATTTGCCGAGTGGCAAAAAACGGTTGATTATCAAAATAAAGTATTGCCTTATTTTAACGCCCCTAAAAAGTTAGCTAAAATAAGCCCTGTTATTGCCTGTTATAAAGATGCACAAGCAATCCCTATTATGTATGAACGTCTTGTGAATACATTTAATAAAATAGGATGTAATTACGAAATTATTTTTGTTAATGATAATTCGCCCGATAATACAGAGGCTGTTCTTCAAGAAATATGCGCTAAAGATTTAAATGTAATTGCTATTAAACATAGCCGTAATTTTGGTTCGCAAGCCGCTTTTGTTAGCGGTATGGAAATAGCAAGTGGTGATGCCGTAGTACTTATGGATGGGGATGGACAAGACCCACCAGAGTTGATTGAACAATTTTTTGAGCAATGGCAAAATGGTTATCAGGTTGTATATGGGAGGCGTGTAAAGCGCGAAGCATCTTTATTTATGAATATTGCATACAAAACATTTTATAAAGTGTTTAGTCGCATGTCTGATATCACTATTCCTCAAGATGCAGGAGATTTTTCGCTAATTGATAAAAAGGTTGTTGAGCACATCGTTGCTTTGCCTGAAAAAGAGCAATTTTTGAGAGGGTTGAGAGCCTGGGTTGGCTTCAATCAAACAGGGGTAGATTATTTACGCCCCGAACGATTATTTGGTGTGAGTACAAATAATTTACGTAAAAATATTTGGTGGGCTAAAAAAGGAATTTTTTCTTTTAGTTATATGCCTCTAGAGATTATGAGTTATACTGGTTTTTTCTTAACCATAGTTTCGTTTTTTGCAATAGCTTTTCAAGTAATAGCAAAATTGATGTATCCTGATATTCCTCACGGTATCCCAACAATTATAGTACTGGTGTTGTTTTTTGGAGGCGTTCAATTGCTTGCGATATCGCTTATTGGAGAGTATTTGTCAAAAGTGGTTGATGAAACAAAATCGCGCCCTAAATTTATTAGAGATAAGGTTATTATAAAAGGTAGAAGCATAGAAACTAATAGTGAGTTAAAAAATATTATTAAATAAAATAATCAATACATCAACATGGCGTCAGTACAAGATGAAAGAGGCTTTAATCAAGGCTTTGTAAAAACAGAAGCTTCTGTAATTCGTTTAGAGCGTAGGTTTGATTATATGATTAATCAAATGGATAAATCTAAATTAAATTCATCTACACGCGTTTTGGAAATTGGTTGTGCCGAAGGTGAAGGAATTGATTATTTGGTTAAGAAAACTGGTGTAACAGGGATGGGGATTGACTTGTCGAAAAAATTTATTGACTCAGCTAAGCAACAATATCAAACTCCTAATTTGTCGTTTCAAGTTGCCGATTTTAATAAGCCCGAATCATTTACTGGCGAAATGGCTTTTAATAATTTTGATTATGTAGTTGGTAATGGAATTATTCATCATCTTTATTATAACTTAGAACAATCGTTGTTGAATTTACATAAGTTATTGAAGCCGAATGGTAAAATAATTTTTATTGAACCCAATATTTATAATCCATACGTAGCACTTATTTTTAAAATACCAGCACTGCGTAAAAAAGCTTTTTTAGAGCCCGATGAAATGGCTTTTTCTGGAAGCTTTATAAACAAAAAACTAAAGGGAGCAGGCTTTTCTAGAGTTAAAATTGAAATTCGTGATTTTTTATTACCTAATACACCCACATTTTTAATTAAGCCACTAATTACTATTGGTGCTGTGTTAGAAAAAACACCACTTACATACATTGCTCAATCTGTTTTTATTACTGCCGAAAAATAATTGAAATGAGAATTTGTTATAATTTAAACATCAATTCCTTGAAAAAAAAGCTATTCATTACTATGCTTTTTTTTAATGCATATTGTTTAGTTGCATTTTCTCAGTCAGATAAAGTAGTCGATTCTTTGTATAATCAATATAATCTTTCTCAAATTGACACAAATAAAGTTTCTATTCTTAATCATATTATAGCACGTTGTTTAGCAATTAATAATAATCATTTAGCAAACAAGTATATTGCATTGGCTATTAAAAAAAATCAATCAATGTTGTTGTCGCCTAATAGGCAAGATACATTCCATTATAAAAAAATGTTAGCAAGCGCTTATAATTTTAAGGGACGTGTATTAATGAATACTGGCGATTATCAAAATGCAATAAAAGAATATCAAATTGCTTTGAAACTCCGACAAGAAATTGATGATAAAAAAGGAGTTGCAAATGCTCTTAATAATATTGGTTTAATACATTATAAACAAGGTAATTATGAAAAAGCATTGAGTTTTCATAAACAAGCATTGGATGTAAGAAAATCAATTGATGATGAATTTGGTATTGCGATGTCGTTACATAATATAGGAGTGGTTAGTTTAGAACGTGGAGATTATGAACAGGCGCTAAAAAATATATTAGCTTCAATAGAAATTAAAGAAAAAATTGGAGATAAGCAAGGGATTATAATGTCTTTGAATAATGTGGGTATAATTTATGAGAAACAAGGAGATACGCTTGCTGCCCTTGCTAATTACGAGAAGTACTTAAAGATTAGTATAGAGGGGGGCGATTTACTCTCTACAGCTTATGCATATAATAACATTGCCAATATATATCAATATAAAAAAGATTTTAAAAAAGCGAGGGAATATCACTTAAATTCATTAAAAATAAAAGAAAAAATTGGCGACAAGGCGGGAGTTGCAATGACATATGGTAATTTAGGTTCTGTTTTTTTTGACGAAAACAAGATTGAAGAAGCATTAAAATACTATTTACAGTCTTTAAAAATCTGTAATGAGGTGGGCGACACACTATTAATGATAAATATTCATCACAACATTGCAAACTCATACTTAAAACAACAGCAAATAGATAAAGCGTATCAAAATGCGCTTACTTGTTTGCAATATGCACAAAAGCTAGGTTCTAAGCCTGGTTTGAAAAGTGCTTATTCATCGTTGTACGAAATTTATGAAGCTCAAGGCGATTATAAAAAAGCGTTTGACTATTATCAGCTGTTTGCTAATATAAAAGATTCATTACTAAATGAACAGTCGAGTAAACAAATTGCCGAAATGAATGTTAGGTATGAAAGTGAAAAGAAGGATAAAGAATTACTCAAAAAAGATGCTGAATTAAATAAACAAAAGATAGATGGACAAAGAAAAAAACTACAACGTAATGCTTTTATTGTTGGTTTTTTGCTCATTTTAATACTTGCAATTTTTGTTTTCAGAAGTTATAGACAAAAGAAATCGGCTAATCTTTTGTTGCAAGAGAAAAATCAATTAATAGAAATACAGAAACAGCTAGTTGAAGATAAAAATTTAAAAATAACAGATAGCATTAATTATGCGCAACGTATTCAACAAGCAACGCTGCCTTCGCAAGACCTTATCAAAAAAGCATTCCCTCAGTCGTTTATATTGTTTTTACCCAGAGATATTGTTAGTGGCGACTTTTACTGGTATACCGAATTGCCTAAAAATAAAGGCCATTTAATAGTTGTTGGCGATTGTACCGGCCATGGAGTGCCTGGTGCATTTATGAGTATAATTGGCAATACATTACTCAACGAAATTGTAAATGTGAAAGGTATATACACTCCCGCTGATATTTTAACGGAACTTAACAAGGGGGTTGTTGCTTTGCTAAATCAAAGTGGTGACGATTCTGATACCCAGGATGATGGTATGGATGTAACAGTTGTTTTATATAATCCGTTAACAAATGAGGTTGATTACGCAGCTGCTAATCACATTAGTTATTTATATTCAAAAAATAAGTTGGTACAATTACAAGGAGATATTTACTCTATTGGCGGAATGTTTGGACGTACTGATTTGGTTTTTAATAGTAAACATCTAAAACTTGATAAAGGCGATATGCTTTATTTGTTTACTGATGGTTATGCCGATCAGTTTGGTGGTGAAAAAAATGAGAAGTATACCACCACAAGGTTTGAACAATTATTTGTCGAGATAAAATCACTAGATACGGATACTCAAAAGCAACAACTTACACATACTTTCGAAACGTGGAAAGGCATCAATAAACAATTAGATGACGTTCTGGTAATGGGAATAAAAATTTAATTTTTTACCATTGTAAACGGAATGTTCAGTAGCTTGGAATATCTTTCGCCTGATAAAAGCATATCAGTGTCTGCCTCGTTATAATGCCAATTAATTATTACTTCACTTTTTTTAGATAGTTCTTGTAGTAAAATAAATAATTTGAATAACTGTTTTGAACTGGCTGTATTGTAATATTCTAGCTTAAAATCAAGTTTTGTAGTAGGGTTTGGGTTTGATGAATAGCTTTTTAACCATTCAAGTAAAGGTGAAAAAAAATGGGTTGCATCCTCTGGAAAACAGCGCTCACTTATCTCAAAAATACCTGATGATGAATCAAACACAACTTTTGGAGTGTCGCTTGTCGGCTCTATTTTTAACGGTTCCATAGTCTGTAATTGATTTAAGCTAATTTTATTTGAATTTCAAAAAATGAATATTCGTTGTCAACTTTGGTGAAATTGTATGTTAAATTTCTACTCGTTTTTAATTTAATATCAATGAATCCTAGACCAGCTCCTTTTTGTCCTACTTTATCATCACTCATCATTGTTTCATTATAAAGTGTATCAAGTTCCTCAAGGCTTGAATTATTTACTTGTTCAAGCTTTTTTACAACACTTTCTACTCTAGAATTAAGAATAAGGTTTCCTGTGGTAAGCACATATTCACCATTTTTTTCACCTAATAAAAATATTCCTGATTTTCCTTCTTTATTTGTGTCGGGGTCGTCAGCATGTTTGTAAATATTTTGAAGCAACTCAATAATGGTGTTAAACACCTTTTTTCTGAGAATAAGCTCCTGACTACTACCAATATTCCCTTCAGCCATGGCTAAAATGCCTATTAAGCTTTCTTGAGTAAAGTCAACCTGATAAATCAGGTTCAAGTTTTTCTCTACAATTTGTTTGTCTACATTCTCAAGCCAAACTAATCTTGCATCTTCAATTTCTTTATCTGCTTCAGGTAAATGTTCTGATTCTGGGAGTGAAATCGTAGTTTGAAAATAAAAGTGAGAAAATTGCTCATCAATTTGCTTGAAATCATAAGCCAATTTGTGACCCGATTTGCGCGCCATTTCAATAAATCCTAAACCTGCACCACCTTTTGCCGAAAACTCACCCTGAGTAATAACTTTTTTATAGTACTCTTTTAAATTTTCCTTATCTAAGCTGTTAATTTTATTTAGGTTAGTTTTTAATGATTCAATTTTACTGTTTTCTACAATATTACCTGATGTTATGTAATATTCTTTCTCTAAACGTTGAATCACAAAAAAGCTCGACTTATCTAAATCTTCTTTATTAGGAAGTGTTTGATGGCGTGTAATATTTTGCAACGATTCTACCATAATAAAGTAAACCTTCTTTTTTAAAGAATTAGGCTCACTATTATGTTCCATATTATTTTCGGCTAATGATAGTATTTTGTTCGACAAATCGGCCGAAAAATCACCCCTATAGATGTAACTTAGGGTGTATTTCTTCATCTGACGGTATAAGTCAAACACAAAAGAATCAGAAGGTGTAAATGAATCAGCCACTTATAAAGCGTTTTTATGGTGTATTTAAATCGTTCGGTGCAAGTATTAATTGCCTAACAAACATAAAAAAAATATGCTAAATAGAGGTCAAATAATCATTACAAATTAGGCAATCACTAATTATTGATTGCTGTATTTTTTTATTTGTTTCGTTTGTAG
>JBASCV010000308.1:0-1719 GCA_049651825.1 Bacteroidia bacterium | reverse complement strand
GTACTGTAGAAGAGCATATTACCGAGCCTCCTGTTAACCATTTATTACAACTAAAAAAAGGCGATTGCTTTTATGTTTTTAGTGATGGTTATGCCGACCAATTTGGTGGAGTTGAAAATAAAAAGTTTAAGAGTGTTAAAATGCAGGAATTGTTGGTATCAATTAGTCATTTGCCAATGCCTGAACAGCACAAGCAATTACAGGCTGCCTTTAATAGCTGGAAAGGCAATAATGAACAAGTAGATGATGTTTTAGTTATTGGTGTAAGGTTTTGAGCCGGTTAAATGATTTAATGCATTCGTTTTTGTTGTTCACTTATGGCTATTGTTTTTTCCAATCGCGATAATCTTGTTTTTTCTTGTTTTGCAGTCATTATCCAGTGTAGCATTACTTTTTTGTAGGAGGGTGCTTGTGCATTAAAAAAATCCCACGCTATTTTATTGCGCTTAAATATGTTTTCATAATCAGTAATAAGAACTGCATGCTGTTTCTCGTGCGAATAAATTCGTGATTTATTTTCGTTTAGGTGTTCAAACGCTTTTAATCCTTCGGGTTTCATTAAGCCTTCTTTAGTAAGTTCTTCTACTTTTTTGATATTAATAGCGCTCCATATGCTGTTGGGTTTACGTGGCGTAAATCGTATGCTGTAACTTTCATTATCAATTGATTTACGAATACCGTCAATCCAACCAAAACAAAGTGCCTGATCAACCGATTGCGACCATGTTATAGAAGGTTTACCACTACTGACTTTATAAAAGCCTACAATGAGTTCCGTTTCTTTTTTATAGTTTTTATCTAACCAATCTCTAAAAGCTTTGGGTGTTGCAAAAAAGGTGGCTTTCATGGTTTATATAAATGTGTTTGTAATGCGTTTTTTTTCTCAACAAAAATATTTTTTATAAACAAAAAGCCACACATGAATTATGTTCATGTATGGCTTTTTATATCAATCGTTTTATAACGGTTGGTATTTAGCTTTATAGCTTTTATTTATCCAAATCTTCAAAACTTACATCCGAGAAGTTGTTCCCTTTAGATGCATTTACTTCTGCAGTTTCTGAAGTTCCATTGTGAGAATAGTTGTTTTCAGTTACTGGAGAAATGGATTTAATGTGTGCGATAACTTCAGTAAGTCCTTCTGCAAATTTTTCAAAATCTTCTTTATACAAAAACAATTTGTGTTTTTCGTAAAAGAATTTACCATCATCGCCAAAACGTTTCTTGCTTTCTGTAATTGTAAGGTAGTAATCGTTTCCTTTTGTGCTTTTTACGTCAAAAAAATACGTTCTTTTACCTGCTCTAACGGCTTTAGAGTAAATTTCTTCTCTATCGTCATGTTTGTCAAATCCTTCTTCCATCGTTTCAAATCTGTTGTTTATCGTTTGTATTAATATATTTGGCAAATTTTTATAAAAAAACACGTAAAAGCAACACTTGTTAATAACTTTTGATAGTTTACCAATAAAAGTAGCTGTATAACAATGATTTAACTGCCTGTGTAGTGGAATTTAGCAAAAAAAGATTACTCTATATCAGCCAATTGTTGTAAACGATGTGTTTCGGCATAAATGCCATTTTTTTCGATAAGTTGTTGATGTGTACCTTGCTCTGCAATTCTTCCATGTTCTAGCACAATAATGTGGTCGGCAGTTTTTACTGATGATATGCGGTGGCTAATGATAATGGCCGTTTTACCTTTCATGATGCGTTTTAGGT
>JBASCV010000307.1:0-10288 GCA_049651825.1 Bacteroidia bacterium | reverse complement strand
CTACTTATACTCCCCAAACACATTCATCATGGTATCAGCTATTTCACCAAGTGTTGCGTAATTTTCAGCCGCTTCTAAAATAGTTGGCATTAAATTTACATCGGCACGGGCATGTTCATCCAATGTTTTTAAAAGCTCAGTTACTTTTTCGTTGTTTCGCTCGGCTTTTACCTTTTTGATTTTATCTATTTGAAGTTGACGAATAGAATCATCAACCGTAAATATGTCGGACAAAGGTTTTTCTTCAACCGTAAACTTATTTACGCCCACAATAATTTTCTCACCACTTTGAATATCATTTTGATATTTATAAGCTGATGAAGCAATTTCGTTTTGCATATAACCTTCTTCAATTGCAGCTACTGCACCGCCCATGGCATCAATGTTTTTGATGTATTCCCAAGCTGCTGCTTCTACTTCGTTGGTAAGTGTTTCAACAAAATACGAACCTGCCAATGGGTCAACTGTATCGGCAATACCACTTTCAAAACCTATAATTTGTTGTGTACGCAATGCAATGCGTGCGGCTTCTTCGGTTGGTAAGGCAATGGCTTCGTCAAAACCATTGGTATGCAAACTTTGTGTACCACCCAATACTGCCGACATGGCCTGAATTGTAACGCGAGTGATGTTGTTGTGTGGTTGTTGTGCGGTAAGCGTGGAACCACCCGTTTGTGTATGAAAACGAAGCATTTGTGCGCGAGGGTCGGTTGCCCCCAAATCCTTTGTGATTTTTGCCCACATTCTGCGTGCTGCACGAAACTTTGCAACCTCTTCAAACAAATTATTATGTGCATTAAAGAAAAACGACAAGCGCTTAGCAAACACATTGATATCCAAACCTTTATTAATTGCTGCTTGTAAGTAAGCCTTACCATTTGCAAGTGTAAAAGCAAGCTCCTGCACAGCAGTAGAACCAGCTTCGCGAATGTGATATCCCGAAATAGAAATGGTATTCCACTTAGGTACTTCTTTTGAGCAATATTCAAAAATATCGGTGATAATACGCATGCTTTGTTTTGGTGGATAAATATAGGTTCCGCGGGCAGCATATTCTTTCAACAAATCATTTTGAATGGTACCTGATATTTTTTTCAAATCGGCACCTTGCTTTTTTGCCAATGCAATGTACATTGCTAATAAGCTAGATGCTGTAGAATTGATGGTCATGGAAGTAGTAATATTTTCCAGCTTTATGCCATCAAACAAAATTTCAATATCACGCAAGGAATCAATGGCTACACCAGCCTTACCAACTTCTCCATCAGCAAAATCATGGTCGCTATCATAGCCAATTTGGGTTGGCAAATCAAAAGCAACGGATAGACCAGTAGTGCCTTGTCCTAACAAATAATGGTAACGCTTATTTGATTCTTCGGCAGTAGAAAAACCAGCATATTGGCGCATGGTCCATAACTTGCTGCGGTACATTGTAGGCTGTACACCTCGTGTAAAAGGATATTCGCCAGGTTGTTCATGCCCCACCGCATCACTCCCCTCTGGAGAAGAAGTATATACTCTTTTTATTTCAATACCCGAATCGGTTAAAAATTTTACTTTACGTGCTTTTTCTTCCATTTTTAAAACTCCTTTGCAATCTCCTTTTTAATAAATTCAATAGCAGCTTTTGCTGGTAATTCAGTTAGTTGTGACGATACAGTGATGATACTTTGCGCCAATTCCATTCCATTGGCCTCGGCACTTACTTTTGTAGCAGCTACATTTATAATTTTTATAGTTTCTTCTTTCGCTTTTACAACTGCTTCCCAAGCTTTGTTACTCATGTATATTTGTTGCGACAAATTGTGTTCAAATTCGGTACGAATAATTTTTAAAAGTTCGGCTTGTAAAAAAGGGGCACTAACTGCTTTATTGGTGCGCATAACCATACTGTTTGGGTTGATACGCTCCAAAAACAAAACCATACGTTCGTAGGCCTGCAACTTTAAGGGAGTAATTACTGCTTGATTAGCAAGCTTTACATCCAACACTTTTTTACTTTTTTCTTGGTCTAGAAAATTTTTAACCAAATAATAAGTTGTTAGAAAAACAATGCCTGCTGGCAATATAAGTTTTAAAAGTTCAAAAAATTGATCCATGCTTCTTGGGGTATTTATAATTATAAACAAAAGCCCCGTTGAAAGTTATTTCTTTCAAAGGGGTTTTAATTTGTGGAGCCGGAGGGATTCGAACCCTCGTCCAAACAAGGAATTAATAAGCTTTCTACATGTTTAGCAAAACTTTAATTTTCGATAAGCTTAGGTAGTTCTACCAACCATAAGGCTTACTTAGTTTCTTTATCTCATCATGAATCGAAACGCTTCACAACTATATCTTCGTTTATTATGCTTCACAGGAGACGCAGAAGATCAGAGCTTCTCCGGAAACAAAGGCACTTAATACCTGGTATTAAGCAGCCATAGCGTAGTTAGACTCGCCATTTAAAAAGTTGAAAATTAGGATTAAGGTGCCATATTAACAACGCACCACATGCTTACTTAAAAATCGCACTCGCTGTCAAAACCGGACGGCCCCATGCAATTACAAATGTACTAAAAAAACAACCTAAAATGAAATTTGATATACAGGAGGTAATTATCTAACCATTATTTTTTTCTTATAACTTAAGCCATTACTACGTATTAACGTTACAATATAAGTTCCTTCTTGGAGTGGTTGCTCTTCAGTATTTATAACGGATATACCATTTACAGCAACTACATCTTTATCAATTAGTTCTTGACCAAATAAATTATATATCATTATACGTTGAATTTCAGACGCTCCATCAATATTTACATCATCATTGCTATTTGTTAATGTTAAGTAAATGAGTTTACCATTTGACGGGTTTGGATAAATGTTCAATAAAATATCACTCACGCCTGTTTCTTCTTCAATAGGCAGCGTTAAATTACGCTCATTCTCAACATAATTAAATTCACTCATTAGCGAAGTATTGGAAGAGAAGGTTAATTTAAAATTAGGTCTATAATAGCTTCTTGTACCGCTATTAACTGCACAAACACCATTTGATACCATATCAGCACGATAATAAAGTGCCTTATATGTAGAATAGCTTGTTGCTAAAACAGATGAATTGCTAGTAAAACTGCTATTATTCCAACAAATGGTAACCAAAATATTAGAACTGCCATTATAATTAAAAGGAGTAGCAAAAGTATAATTATTCCAACCTGCATTTACTGAAACATTACTTGAATAAACCTGTGTGGAATTATTACCAGTAATAAATGTTGTATTAGAAAATACAGAAGACGAAATATGAGCCAAACTAATACTAAAACCATTCATAAGTTGTGGTGAAACACTACTAACATTTATTGATAATGAAGTAATTAAGCTATTCAATGATGACCACCCCGCAGCAACTAACTCCGATTTATCAATAATGTATTGAACACGTTCATCCATATATGCTGTTCCGAAGGGATGTGCCGAATAAGCACTTGTTCCCGTACCGATATTTATTGTAACAGTGGAAGAAGAATTTAAGGAGGTTGTTGTAAAGCTTGATACACTAGAGTACGCACTAGTATCAGTGCAAATGGCTCTTACCTTAAAATGATAATTTAAAGAAGCGCTCAAGCCTGTTATTGTTTTGGAATTATTAGTTGAAGTTATAGTTTGCCAAACAGTTGCATTTACTTCTTTGTATTGTATCGTATAACTTGATGCATTAGCAACAGATGACCAATTAAGTACAGCACTAGTAGAAGTGATATTACTTGCACTTAATGAAGTAGGAACACCACAGGCCGTAGAATTATTATTTCCACACATTGTTATATTTACAATAGAATAATAATGAGCAATAATCCATAAATAATCCTTTCCATTTAGCGCCCAACGTTGACTTCCCCATTGACACATTCCTCTTCCATGCCCTGAACGGTTTTTGCCACAACACACATTATCAGTAAAACAAGGGTATAAACCACCGGTACCACTTTTACAATTTCCACACGAAACACTAGCAGCAGCAGACTTCCCGTTGTTCTCTGCCGAATATTCTGCACGCACAGGTAAATTACTATTTTTTGTAAGTATTGTACCTAAAGTAAGTTGCGCAGCGGAAACACAATTAGCATAAGAAGCTAATCCAAAAACTTGATTACACGTGCTGGATGCAATATCATAATTTGTTTTTACCGGATTATTTACATACCAACCAGCATACGTTCTATAAGCAATTGTGCCAGCAGCTATAGAAGCGCTGCTCCAAGTTGGTATCCATTCATTATCAATACCTTTTTCTGTATAAGTTTGTAAACTCATCACACTTACCGATGAACAACTTGTACACGAACAATTAAGCCCCACCCTTATACTACCCGGAATATTACACACCGAGTTTATATTTTTTTGTTGATTATCTTGCTGTTCTTCAGGAACATTCTCTTCATACATTTCAACATCCTTTACTGTTCCATCCAACACGTGCTGAAAATAGCTATCTACAACAGAACCCTCTCCTTTTTTCATCGTAATGTTTAGCAAAATTGAGGTAGGAGCTAGTAATAAATCTGTTACTTGAACATCAGCATATCCTTTGTGCGAAAAAGTAAACGATTCCCGTATTGGTTTATCTTCATCTGAGGATAAAATTGAGTATTCCGATAAAAGAACTGAGAAGTAACCGTCATCGTTTGTTTTTAATGCATAACCATTACCTGTTAATACACTCACATTTTTCATCGGCCTACCCGACTCATTGTCAACAACATAACCATTCACAAATGCGCCATTGGTTTCAACTTCTTGTAATGCGGTTTTTATTGTTCTATCCAACAATACCTCTACATTTAAAAACTCATTTTTAGAGATGAAAAAATACGAACGTAAAGGCTCATGATTGTTAGAGGAAAATAATATATCATAACGCCCTTCTGTACCTTGAAATAAAAGATGCCCTCCAGCATCTGTTTCCAAAACATGGGTTTTACCATTTCCAGTAATCTCTACAATTGAGCTTATACCATATTCATTTTCGGCATCGCGTACAAAAAAAGATAATCCACCTTTTGTTTCATTAACATTTTGATAATGCGTATTATTCTGTGAATAGGCACTAAAAGTACTTATAACCATTAAAAACAGGAATAAGTTTAATAATTGTATATTTTTTTTCATCTGCTATTTTATGTGCTAATTTGTGGATGAAAATAACCTACAAAAAAAAGGTGCACAAACAAAAATGATTATAAGTGTAGAAGTCTGACAATAAAAACAGTTAACATTTAATTGCTAGTATCTTATAAAACAATTGAGTTCATACAATTGTTTTATAACTATTTTTGTATTGTACATTATAACTTTTAAAAAAGATAATGAAGAGTTTCTTCTCAAAGATTTGGCGTTTTATATGGAAATCGGCCTTATGGTTTTTACTTATAAGTATTCTTTCAGTTGTTATTTTCAGATGGTTGCCAGTACCAATAACTCCACTAGCGCTAATACGTTGTGTAGAGCAAAAAATGGATGGCAAAGAAATGAAACTACGTAAACACTGGGTTTCGTTTGATGAAATATCTCCTAATCTTCAGCTTGCGGTAGTTTGCTCCGAAGATCAAAATTTTTTAAAACACAACGGTATTGATTTTGAAGCAATTGATAAAGCAATTGAATTTAATGCCACACATAAACGCCAACACGGTGCAAGTACCATAAGTCAACAAACAGCAAAAAATGTATTTTTATGGCCTGGCCGTAGCTGGATTCGTAAAGGATTTGAAGTGTATTTTACCTTTTTAATTGAAACATTTTGGAGTAAACAACGCATCATGGAAGTTTACCTCAATGTAATAGAAATGGGCGATGGTATTTATGGCGCACAGGCTGCTGCCAAAAACTTTTTCAAAAAAGATGCTAAATACCTAACTAAACCAGAAGCAGCACTTATTGCAGCTGTATTGCCTAATCCTAGGCGGTTTTCAGCAGTAAAACCTAGTGCTTATACACAAAAAAGACAAGCTTGGGTGTTGAAACAAATGAGTTTTTGGGGAGGCAATCTCAATTACGAGGAAGAAACAGAAGAAGTTAGTCCAAAGCCCAAAAAGAAACGAAACAAATAATTATACAACAAAAAAACGGTTGCAACTTACGTTACAACCGCCTCATTTTCATTTGCTTTATTATCAACCATTAATGTGCTACTATTTTTTTCTAGCTATGGCTTTTTTTACTGCATCAATAATGTTCACAGCGTCTAAGCCATACTTTGTCATTAATTGATCTGGAGTACCACTTTCGCCAAAGCTATCATTTACAGCAACCATTTCTAACGGGGTAGGTAATTCGCGTGCCAATAATTGCGCAATGCTATCGCCTAAGCCACCATTCATTTGGTGTTCCTCAGCAGTTACAACGCAACCTGTTTTTTTAGCTGATTTCAATACAGCTTCATTGTCCAAAGGCTTGATAGTATGTATGTTTATAATTTCGGCACTAATACCCATATCGGCCAATTTTTCGCCTGCTTCAATAGCTTTCCATACCAAATGACCAGTAGCAAAAATACTTACATCAGCACCTTCGTTAAGCATTACAGCTTTACCTATTTGAAACTGTTGGTCGGCAGAAGTAAAATTAGGTACAGTAGGGCGCCCAAAACGTAAATAAACAGGGCCTTCATAATCAGCAATAGCAATGGTTGCTGCTTTGGTTTGGTTGTAATCGCAAGGATTAATAACCACCATGCCTGGCAACATTTTCATCAATCCTAAATCTTCCAAAATTTGATGTGTTGCACCATCTTCACCCAAAGTTAAACCTGCATGAGAAGCACATATTTTTACATTTTTGCCTGAATACGCTACCGATTGACGAATTTGGTCATAAACACGTCCTGTAGAAAAGTTGGCAAATGTACCGGTAAACGGAATTTTACCACCAATAGTCATACCAGCAGCAATACCAATCATATTTGCCTCCGCAATACCTATCTGAAAAAAACGTTCTGGATGTTCTTTTGCAAATGCATCCATTTTCAACGAACCAGTTAAATCAGCACAAAGTGCTACAACATTTGGATTTTTTTTACCCAATTCAGATAATCCAGCACCAAAGCCCGAACGGGTATCTTTCTTCTCAGTATATGTGTATTTTTTCATGTTTAAATAATTTTTCTCTTAATGGTTATTTTTTTATTAATATAACTTCACTGAAGTTGATATTCCTGATTCAACTTTAAATGAACGTTCTATTGTATAAACAGATTCTTTTGCATTTTGTGGCCTATATTCCACCCGATATCTGCCTGGTTGAAGAATAATTGATTCATTTACAAGTTTGGCATTTAAATTACAAACCCATACTAACTTGTTTTTCTCTTCAACATAAATACTTCCTGGACCTTCGTATGCCTTTGCTATAAAAACACTACCTGATTGAGGTACTTCAATGGTGGTAGTTTTACTCTGAGCAATATCAACTTTATCTATTTTAATACGAGGTAAGGTAAGTATTTCTAAATCATATTTACCAACAATAAATTTTTCTACATTATTAAATTTTTGAACATGTAACGTTTGCATTTCTTCGTGTTTACGCACAATGCAATGCAGGTTTTTACCTTCATCAGGATTACCTGCAACTTTTAAATTTAAATAGCCTTGAGGTGCATCTACAGCAATAATATTGTGCTTTCCTGGCGTTAACTCAATTCCTTTTTTCTCAACAGGAGGGATGGTATGTACCACCATTTTATAAATACCAATAGGATCGATAATAACTGTATCGGGCACACCTTTGTTATTTATCGTGTGAATGTAGTTATATTTAATTACTCCTGATTCATCGTCATAAAAGGTCATGTTTACATCAGTTTCAGTAGGACGACCAATTTGGTCGTTCAAATTTACCTGAACAGTAGTGTTGTTTAAAGCCTGAGAAATAACAATGTTTAATATGTTTTTGAAATTTGATTCGCTAGATGCATCATAAAACTTACCAATACAACCAAAAGAATTGATATAACTTTGATCAAGTCCAATACCAATAACAAAAGGTTTTAGCACAATACCTTTTTTTTGCAAAGCTAACGAAACAGCACAAGGGTCGCCATCACACTCTTCAATACCATCGGTAATAAGTATAACAATGTTTCGTACACTTGAAGACGATGCCGTAGGAAAATCATTGGCGCACTGTTCTAGTGTGTAAGCTATTGGCGTTGTGCCTTTGGGTACAATGGGTTTTAATTTGTTTTTAATCGCATTGTAATTATCCTTGGCAAAAGGCACTTCTAGCTTTGTATCGGTGCAGCTACGTTGCGGACGTAGCGGAACTTGGTGCCCATAAGCTCTAAATGCAAGTTCTAGATTTTCGGTACCAGGCGAGCCTTTAACGCTATCTAAAAATTCACTTAATAGCTTTTTCGCTAAATCCATTTTCATACCACTTTGCCATTGGCCGTACATGCTAAAAGAGGCATCAAAAACAAACAAAATACGAGTAAGGGGCTGACCAGCAGCAGGAGCTTTTTGTGCTGAAGATGAAAAAACAGTTGATAACACTATCAATGATAGTATCAAAAATGATTTTATATTAAAAAGAAAAGTTTTTTTCACTGCAACAAAATTTTTATCCTAGTAATCACCTAATGTTTCAGCATTTTGTTGCAAAGCTTGTGCCAATTGTTCATTGTTAGGTGCAACACCATGCCACTTGTGGCTGCCCATCATAAAATCAACACCATTACCCATTTCGGTAGTCATCAAAATAACAACAGGTTTTCCTTTTCCTGTTTGATTTTTAGCATCACGCAAAGTGGTGGTTAACTCACTGATATTGTTCCCATTAGTGTTTAAAACTGTCCATCCAAACGCTTCCCATTTTGCCTTTAAATTGCCCAATGAAAGTACATGTTCGGTAGAGCCGTCAATTTGTTGACCATTTAAATCAACTGTAGCAATTAAATTATCTACTTTTTTAGCTGCTGCATACATAGCCGCTTCCCAAATTTGACCTTCCTGCAATTCACCATCACCATGTAAAATGTAAACAAGATTATTGTCGTTATTCAATTTTTTAGCTGAAGCTGCACCTATAGCAACCGACAATCCTTGTCCTAACGACCCCGATGCCATACGCACCCCTGGCAAGCCTTCGTGTGTAGTTGGGTGGCCTTGTAGGCGAGAATCTAACTTACGGAATGTAGCTAATTCATTAACTGGAAAATATCCTGAACGTGCTAAAACACTGTAAAAAACAGGAGAAATATGTCCATTCGACAAGAAAAACACATCCTGCCCTACTCCATCCATATCAAATGGTTGAGGCTTGTGATTCATTATATCAAAATAAAGTGCAACCAAATATTCGGTACATCCTAACGAACCACCAGGATGTCCAGAATTTACGGCATGCACCATTCTTACTATATCTCTACGCACCTGCGTACATATTTTTTCTAATTCTTTTACTGAAGCCATATTTAAAATCTATTGGTGAAATATTGAGCTATTTAACAAAAGCTAAAACCTTATGAATCAAGATTGTTAATCCAGTTTAAATAGTTTCACAATAATACCTATTTTTATTGGCTTTGAGCTTGATTGTTGAAAATAAAAATTGATTGTTAAAAACTAAAAAATACTGCTATTTAGCTGTATTAAAAGCTAAAAAAATGATATATTCGCAAGCTAAACCTATAAAAAAGCAGAATTCAGACACAAAAAACACATCAAACAGTCTAAATTACTGAAAATCAAAAACTTAAAAACATGGCATTACAGTGTGGTATTGTTGGATTACCCAATGTTGGAAAATCAACACTTTTTAATTGTTTATCAAATGCAAAGGCGCAAGCAGCAAATTTTCCGTTTTGCACTATAGAACCCAATGTTGGTGTAATTACTGTTCCTGACGAACGCTTATCAGTTCTAGAAAAATTAGTAAAACCTGAGCGAGTTGTACCTACAACGGTTGAAATAGTTGACATTGCAGGGTTAGTAAAGGGAGCAAGCAAGGGCGAAGGGCTTGGAAATAAGTTTTTGGCAAACATTCGTGAAACTAATGCTATTATACACGTATTGCGTTGTTTTGACGACCCCAATGTAATTCACGTTGATGGCTCAGTAAACCCTGTAAGAGACAAAGAAATTATTGATACCGAGTTACAACTAAAGGATTTAGAAACCGTTGATGCTAAACTAAAACGTGTTGAAAAACAAGCAAAAACAGGTAACGACAAAGATGCTAAAGCTGCTTACGATGTACTGTTGAACGTAAAAAACACATTAGAGCAAGGAAAATCGGCACGTGC
>JBASCV010000306.1:0-3190 GCA_049651825.1 Bacteroidia bacterium | reverse complement strand
ATCATTGTATTTCTTTCAGTTGGGTTTAATTCCAATGCTTTTTCTAATACAGGCATTGCATTCATAAACATTGCGCTTGTTTTTGCATTAGCCACTTCAAATTTCTTTAAATCAGTAAGTTTATCAGCTTGTTTATTTAGCTCCACAGCATGGTTATTGTATAAAACCCCTAAATTGTAATAAGCATCAAAATAATCATTTTTTAGCTCAATAGCTTTTTTGTAATCGGTTTCGGCTAAGCCTAACAGATTATCGTAATCAGCTGGTTTTTCCAAATCTTTTCCATTTGCATCTTTCGGATTTGCAAGGTTATCGTAGATATTACCTCTAACTAAATACAAGTTGGCATCTGTTGGTTTTGCCTGAATTGCTATGTTAAGGTTGTTTAGTGCTTCTTGACTTTTGTTTACACGTAAAAAGTAATTTGTTTCACTAATAACCAAATTCATATCGTTAGGATACGAGCTTCTCCCCTTTTTTAAAATATCCATACCAGCTGTAGTATCCTTCATTGCTAAATACACATTCATTAATGATGTGTAGGTATTTGCCTGACCTTGTTTAATAGCAAGCATTTTTGTGTAATAAGTTACGGCTTTCGGATAATCTTTTGCTAAATCGGCCGAAGTAGCACAAAAATAAAGTACCGTTGTATCGTTTGGATTGATGTTGTAAGCTCCTTCAAAAGCGGCTAATGCCTGAGGATATTTTTTAGCATTGTAAAACGAGCGCCCTGTATTATCGAAATTGATACCAATATTTACCATGTTTTTTAATTCATTGGTATAGTTCTCTTTAACGTCCAACTCTTTTGTGCGCTTAAATGCCTGATAGGCAATACCTAACTCTGTTGTTGGCGTACTTTGCAAAGCAGCAAAGGCTCGTTTATTGGGGTCGGCAATACTCATTAATTTATCTTCTTCCGCTTTTTTATTTGCCTCATAAATTGCCATATAAATTAAGCCTTTATATGCCTGTGTTTTAGCATTATCCTTGGTGTCTTCATGCTCGGCAGCAAGGTCAATATTTTCTTTTGCTTTTCTTAACGAAGAAGTATCTTTTGTTTCAGTATAATCTCTATAATAAGAAATAGCATTAACCTCTTTTCCTTTTTGTGCATAGCCTACCATTACAGGAACCATTAATGCTAAAATTGAAATAGTTTTTTTCATGCGAGTTTAAAATATATTGTTTTTAATGTTAGAAACTGTTTGCTTACCTGTTTAATTATTTTTTTGCAGCTTTTATTTTATCTACTTTTTCTTTCATTGCCGCTGATTTTGCATCATCACCTAAAATTCGGTAAATTTTCATGAGCGATTGAGCCATGCTTAAATCATTCGGAGCCAGTTCATGTCCTTTTTCAAAATATACGGTAGCATTTTTAAAGTCATCTTTTGCTTTTTGATCGTATTCAGCTTGTTTTTTTGTTTCGCTTAAAGGCAAGTTACTTGCTTTATTGTTCCACTCTACAGCTTTGTTATAATATAACACACCCAATTCAAAGTTAGCATCTACATGGTCAGGTTTAAGCTCAACTGTTTTTTTGTAAGCAGCTTCGGCTTTGTCAATTTCCTTTTTTTCTTTGTATAACAACCCTTGTGTATAGTAAAGCAACTCATTATCAGGAGCACTTTCAATGGCTTTGTTTAATTTATCCATTAACACATCGGTTTTACCTTGTTGAATGTACAAAGTAAGTTCGGCATTAATTAATTTTATATCATCTTCAAACAAATTACGTCCCATTTCAATGTATTGTAAAGCTTTAGCTGTATCTTTTTCTGTAAGATAGATACGGCTCATATCAATATAAATTTTTGAGCTTTTATATTTTGCATCAATTAATTTTTGAAGGTATTCCTTTGCTTTACCAATTTCTTTACCATCCAACGAAATTGAATACAAATCATAGTTTAACGATTCTGGCGAAATGTTACTGCGGGTTAAGCCTTTGTCTTTATCGTACTGAAACACTTCAGCAATAGCCGTAAGTTCTTCAGCAGCTTTTGCATAGTTTCCATTGCGGTATGCATCCAAACCGTGGTTATAGGTTCTGATAGCGCTCGAAATCAAAAAACCAGTAATTTCTTTGGTGTAAATGTTGTTTTTATCGGTTTTCATCACATTCAAAAAGCTTTGCATTGCTTTCATTGGTGCATCTGCATCAAGGTTTTTGAAATCTTTTGATTCGCAAATTGCTAAATAGGTTTTACCACGGTAATACCACATTTTAGTCAAGTTTTTGGTTTTTTCATGTTCGGAAGCCAAATCAATAGCGTTTTTTGCTTTGTCCAACTCTCCCGAACGTAAATAATTATTTGCATTGTTCATTTGGTTATCCTGAGCAACAGCACTTAATACAACAAATGAAAGCGAAATAAACAATAAACTCTTTTTCATAATTTACACTTAAATGATTAATTTTTAGACAGTTAAATATCGGCACAAATATACAAAACTTTGGCATTTTTTGCTAGCAACTCAAAATAATAGAAAACCACAGGTTCTTTTTTAAGTGAGCCTGTGGTTTTGTTATCGCAATCAAAACTAAAATTTAGTTTAGTCTAATGAAAGTTCTTTTACTTTACCAACTTTTAATGCTTTTGCCGGGTCTTTTTCATTAGCAAGTTTATTCAACTGATCTTTTACTATATAACTATCTCCAACAATAACTGTAGTTAGATTGTTTTTATAGGATTTTTTAATTTGTTGATTAAACTCATCTTTGGTCATGTTTTTTAATATTTGAGCCTGCTGAGCTGGAAAATCTTTACTCAATTTATAACGACCTATTTTATTCAAAAACAATGCTTTTTGATACTGTGTTTCATAGTCAAGAGCTTCACTGTTTAGAATTGAACTTTTAGTAAACGCAACTTCTTCGTCAGTTATTCCTTTTTCAATATAATTCTTAGTTTCAGTTAAAATTTCTTTCAAAGCCAAACCTGTAACATTTCTTTTTACAGAAGTTGAAATAATGAAATTACCTTTATGGGCATTTCCTGAAAAACCTGAATAAATACCATAGGTATATCCTTTATCTTCTCTTAAATTTAAGTTGATGCGGCTATTGAAAGCGCCACCAAAAGGGAAGTTTACAAGTGTATTTTTAAAATAATCGCCTGTAGCATCAAATGTTAACGATGGATGCCCCAACATTATAATTGATTGAGGAGCAAAATCCTTA
>JBASCV010000305.1:0-10966 GCA_049651825.1 Bacteroidia bacterium | reverse complement strand
GTACAGCTTCTGGTAATTATTCAACTAAAATAGGTTATTATGGCACAGCATCTGGTGTAAATTCAACAACAATAGGCAATAATGGAAATGCTTCGGGACAGTATTCTACCGCAATTGGCTCCTACGGCTCGGCTTCTGGTAACTATTCCATTGTATTGGGTCATAATGTTACAGCATCTGGGCAGTATTCAACAGCATTGGGCTATAATGGAAACGCATCTGGCGATTACTCTACTTTAATGGGCTACGGAGGATATGCATCTGGTAGTCATTCCACAAAAATGGGCTATAGTGGCACCGCTTCTGGTCAGTATTCAACAGCAATGGGTTTTTATACCACAGCATCTGCAATAGGATCAACAGCATTAGGTTATTATGGAGAGGCCTCTGGTGATTATTCTACAAAATTGGGTTATTTTGGCACCGCCTCTGGTCAAAATTCAATTGTAATGGGGGCTTATGGTACCGCTTCTGGACAAAATTCAATTGTAATGGGGTCTTATGGTACCGCTTCTGGACAAAATTCAATTGTAATGGGGCCTTATGGTACCGCTTCTGGACAAAATTCAACAAAAATGGGTTTTCAGGGTACAGCATCAGGAAATACATCCACAGCAATGGGTTATTTTAGTACTGCTTCTGGTGATTATTCAACAGCAATGGGTGGCCAAGGAACAGCTTCCGGTCAATATTCAACATTAATGGGGTCTTATGGCACCGCTTCTGGGCAAAATTCAACAAAAATGGGTTTTCAGGGTACAGCATCAGGAAACGCCTCCACAGCAATGGGGTATTTAACTACAGCATCTGGTGATTATTCTACAGTAATGGGTTATTTGGGCACCGCATCGGGCAATACTTCCACAGTAATAGGTTATTTGGGAACGGCCTCTGGTGATTATTCAACAAAAATGGGATATCACGGTACAGCATCAGGAAACACCTCCACAGCAATGGGGTACTTGACAACTGCGTCTGGCGATTATTCTACAGCCATGGGTTATTTAAGTACTGCATCGGGAAGTTCATCCACTGCCACGGGTTATTTGGGTACAGCCTCTGGTCAATATTCAACAAAAATGGGTTACGGTGGCACCGCTTCTGGTAACAGCTCTGTCGCAATAGGTAATAATGGCACCGCTTCTGGTAACAGCTCTGTCGCAATGGGTTATTTTGGTACCGCTTCTGGCGACTATTCAACAAAAATGGGTTATTTTGGCACTGCATCAGGAAGTTCATCCACAGTAATTGGCTTTATGGGAACAGCATCCGGTGATTATTCAACAAAAATGGGTAATGGTGGTACAGCTTCTGGCGGTTCTTCTACAGTAATTGGTAATGGTGGCACCGCTTCAGGCGTTACGTCTATCGCAATGGGTTACTATGGAACGGCTTCTGGTAACAGCTCTGTCGCAATGGGTCATCAGGGAACGGCTTCAGGCGACTATTCAACCAAAATAGGTTATGGTGGAACAGCCTCTGGTAACACTTCAATGGTGATGGGGTATTACGGTGCCGCTTCTGGTGATTATTCAACAAAAATGGGTTATTATGGTACCGCTTCTGGAAGCTCCTCTACGGTAATGGGTTATTATGGCACGGCTTCCGGTAACACATCTACTGTGATGGGTTATTTTGGTACCGCTTCAGGCGATTATTCAACAAAAATGGGCTATTATGGCACCGCTTCAGGGAACTCCTCCACAGTAATGGGTTATTATGGTACCGCTTCTGGTAAGTATTCAACTAAAATGGGGGCTTATGGCATAGCATTAGGTGAAAACTCAACAGCAATGGGTTATTATACTCGAGCGTCTGCAAATTCATCAACTGCAATGGGCAGATACACAAACTCGCGTGGTTACGCTTCATTGGTAATTGGGCAGTATAATGATACGCTGGTAACCACCGACACAATGATGACACCAAATACACCGTTGTTTATTGTGGGTAATGGTCGCGCAACTGATACGTTACACAACGCATTGGTTGTGCGCAATAATGGAACAATACAAATAGATTCGTTACCGGCAGGCAGCGCTACAGATAGCATTGTAACCGTTGGGGCAAATGGTGTATTAAATAAAATAAATAGAGCAAGTTTAACTGGAGGTTCGGGAGGAAGCAGCGCTGCTATTGAATTGGTTGCAAATGTTTCAACCACACAAACCCTTACTGCGAATACGAATGTAGATGTTCTTTTTGACAACGTTACCACATCTCCATCAGCAACAGGTGCATCGTATAATGCTGCTACTGGCGAATACACCGTTGGTTCTGCAGGTGGTATATTCTTAATAACAGCTCAAGCTATTCCCAACGCTCAAAATAATATAGGAATTATAATTGTTGCTGGTGGTGTAAATTATTACGGAACATTGATTTCTAACAATCAGTTTCCTTCGCCTCTTACGAGAACATCTGTAACTGCGGTAGTCTATTTAACTGCAGGGCAAACAATAAAAGCTGTTGTGTCAGGAAACAACACCGCTGCAACAATTACTAATGAGTCACGAATAACGATAACAAAATTGTAATCTAAAACATTAACTCCCCAAAAAGCCCGCTCTCGTTTTTATGAGCGGGCTTTTTTGTTGGAATTGATACCGCTTTGGGTTCTATGGCAAGAGATTAATAGCTTGTTGGCTTATTTACCTTTAGAAATATTGTCGTTAATTTGAAAATGAGCACTCTTTTATAGTTCATGTGTTTTACAATTGTTCTTAAAAAAATGCCATAATTACCAAATTGGATGTGTTTTTTGCGGTAAAAATCACAAGCATTCTAATGTATAAAAAGGTCGCTTTTTTATAATGATACAACTTGCTTAGCTTTTTGATCATCAATCTGTTTGTTTTTTAGCAAACAGCCTAATACTAACAATCAAGTAAGACTGTGTAAGGTTTAAATTTAGGCTCACCTTGGCGCTGTTTTTCTATAGATATTTGTATTTAACTTTTTCTTCTTTTTATCATGTTTTTATGTAATTTTTAATGTATGTTTGTACATACACTTTAACCAACAACTTAATTTTTCAAATGACAACATTTAAAACGATTACCTCCGCAGCATTATTAAGTATAACTTCTTTAACCATGAGCGCTCAACAATTGAAGGTGCCAGCACCGAGCCCAACACAAACCCTGGAGCAAAATTTTGCATTATCAACCATTAAAATTGAATATTCTCGCCCAAGTGCTAAAGGACGCGTTGTTTTTGGCGACCTTGTTCCGTTTGGTAAGATTTGGCGTACTGGTGCCAACGCATCTACAAAAATCACCTTTGGTGAAGATGTAAAAGTAGAAGGAAGTGCTTTAGCAGCAGGCACTTACGCTTTGTATACCATTCCAAACAAAGATAGTTGGGATATTATGTTTTACAACGATTTAAAATTAGGTGGCAATGTTGCCGATTACAAAGCTGAAAACGAAGTGCTGCGTGTAAAAGTAAAGCCAACGGCTTATGCTGCTAAAACGGAAACGTTTACAATCAATGTTGCCGACATAACTACAAGTGCAGCAAACATCGAAATTTTGTGGGAAAATACCCGTGTTGCAATCAATGTTGTAGCTGATATTGATAGTAAAATCATGAAAAACATTGAAACGAGCCTTGCTAATGATAGCCGTCCTTATTTTCAGGCAGCGGGCTACTACTACGATAATAACAAGGACCTGAATAAGGCTCTAGAGTGGGCAAACAAAGCCATAGAGCAAAACCCGAAAGCCTTTTATATGGTGCACTTAAAAGCGAAAATTCAAGTGAAATTAAAAGATTATAAAGGTGCAATTGCAACGGCAGAACAATCGATCGCTTTAGCAAAAGAAGCCAAAAACGATGATTATGTTGCCATGAATCAAAAACTTATTGCTGAAGCACAAAAGGCAAAATAACGTTTTGTGCAATCAAAACTTAAAAAAGCTTAAAAACGCACCTATTTTGTTATGTTATCATGCAAAAAGCAGGCGTTTTTGAGCTTTTTTGTTGAAATTCGTTGTTATTTAATGATTATAACAAATTTATATTGTGTTTTTCACCTCTAATTGTTGAAAATTTGTCGATGAAATTCGAATGTTCGTCAAAATTTTATATACATTTGCTTTGTTTTTAGCATAAATCTTTAAAAATAGGCCCAAAGCCCTTAATAAACGAACAAAACAATGAAAAACAAACTACTTTTTTCTCTTATTTGGATACTTGCTTGTAATATATTTATTATCGGCTGTAAAAAGGAGGGAGATGAGGTGCCAACGCCAACAACAGTGTCGGAACCAATGTTCAAAATTGGTCAGAATTTAGGTGGTGGGGTTGTTTTTTATGTTGATGAAACAGGCATGCATGGTTTAGTTGTTGACACTTCAAACACTCTTGGTAAAAAAGTGTGGTGTGCGGGTTCTTTAATACCAACAAACGCTGTTTCTACAGAACTTGGAATGGGTGCTGTTAATTCCGAAACAATTGTTGCCAGCGTTGGTCAGGGAAATTACGCGGCTCTAGCTTGTGAAGAAATGGTTGTAAATGGTTATGACGATTGGTTTTTGCCATCAAAAGAAGAATTGCACTTTTTGTACAGTCAAAAATCATTGGGTAAAATAAATGGTTTAAATCAAGATTTTTATTGGAGTTCTTCAGAAACATCTCAAGAAGGTGCGTGGTCTCAAAGCTTTGTAACAGGTGCTGCAAGCAGTACACATAAATCGGGTTCTTATGGCGTTTGCGCTGTAAGAGCATTTTAGAGAGAACATTTTAACACTCAAAATAGTTAGATAACACATAAAAAATGCAAATGAACGAAATTCCTCAGTTTAAAAACGACCCCATAGTAGTATTGTTGCTCAGTTTGGTTACTTGTGGGCTATATTTAATTTATTGGAACATAAAAGCTGCAAAAGTAATTAATGCAGCAGCCGAAAAAGAGGTTATTTCTCAACCAATAGCCATTTTTGCTGGTTGTTGCGCTCCTGTTAACTTATACTTTTATTATTTGGCTGGAAAAGAAGGTTTACCGAAAATTTATGAGAAAACGGGCGAAGCCAACAAAGATCAATCAACACTTTTGATAATTCTTGGGCTATTTTTTCCAATGGTTGCAGCAATGATTGTACAGGGTGATATCAACAAGCTCTATAAATAAATCAAACAGTTTTCGTAAAATACTAGGAATTGTTGGTGCTTTATTAACGCTAACAATTCCTTATTTTATAATGCTTCACAATAAAGGGGGGCACATTGAAACCGAGCAATCCCTGTGTCCATTCAAATTACTTACCGGATTTCCTTGTCCTGGTTGTGGAATTACAAAATCCCTTGTTTTTTTGTATGAAGGGAATTTAGCAAAAAGCTTTTATTACCACCTTTTTGGTCCATTTACATTCTTATTTTGTTGTACAGCCATAATTGTTTTATTCCTAGAGCTTATTACTAAAAAAAGCTTTTTTCAAAATATTTTATTCAACACCAAACTTGCCTACTTTTTAGGTTTTTTACTAGCAAGTTATCACCTAATAAGGCTAATAAACTTTGTTGCTACAAACACGGTAGATAGCATTTTAATTCAATCGGTTTGGAAATAGTTGTGTTTTGCACGCTTCTTACTCCACTTTTTGTCCTCTCTCGTTTTCAAAAACACTCAAAAGTAATTAACAAAAAACAGACTTATTAACAATTTGGCGTGTGTAAAAACACTCACCGAGCTGTTTTTTTCTACAATTCACACACTACTTTTACCCTTAAGGTTTTTGTAAATGCCTGTTTTATAGTTAAATAATAAAAGTGTTTCATCCTTTAAAAGAGTAAAAACATGAAAAAAGAGCTTTTTATTTTTGCTGCATATGTTGGTTTGTGTGTGGCTTTGGTTAGTGGTTGCGAAAAAGAGAATAAAACCGTTCCGCAAGCAACAAACCCAATCCCCACGGTGGTTATACCGCCAGCACCGTTTTCAATAGGCCAAAATTATGGTGGTGGAACAGTTTTTTATATTGATAGTACAGGAAAACATGGTTTTGTAGTAAATAAAATAAATCAAGGACTTGCGGTGCCTTGGTCAAATGGAAGCATTGTGGTAACAAATGCTACAGGAACAACTATTGGTTGGGGAAAAGAAAATACAACAACCATTGTTAGCACGCTTGGCGATGGCAATTATGCTGCTAGCCTTTGTAAAAAAATGGTTATAAACGGCTATGATGATTGGTATTTGCCGTCAAAAGAAGAGTTGCATCTTATTTATCAGCAAAAAGCAGCAGGAAAACTACCAAACCTTACAAGCGATTTTTATTGGAGCTCTACAGAGGCATCGGCAACAATGGCTTGGTCGCAAAGCTTTAGTAATGGAGCCAATGGAAGTACCGACAAAAGTGGAAATTACGCAGTATGCGCTATTCGTTCATTCTAAATAACAGCTTAAAATGAAATTATATAATATTTACTTCTCGCTCCAGCTCTACACCAAATTTGTGCTGTACCGAATCCATTATTTGTTGGGAAAGCGCTAAAATTTCGGCTCCAGTAGCATTTTTATAATTTACCAGTACTAATGCCTGTAGTTTGTGTACGCCAGCATCGCCAATGGTTTTGCCTTTCCAGCCACACTGTTCTATTAGCCAGCCAGCAGCAAGCTTTGCATTGCCATTGGGTAAATCGTAGCTTACAAGCTCTGGAAAAGCTGTTTTTAAGCCCTTTAATTTGTCGGCACTTATTTCTGGGTTTTTGAAGAAACTACCCGCGTTACCAATTTCAGCTGGGTTTGGCAACTTACTGCTACGAATATTACAAACCGCTTTGCTTATTGCCTGAATGCTGGGTTGTTGAACTCCCATAAGTTCTAATTCTTTTTCAATGGCGCCATAACTTGTATTAAAAACAGGTTTTTTTAGTAGCTTAAACGTTACAGAAAGTATGATGTATTGATTTTTCAAGTCTCTTTTAAAAACGCTTTCGCGATACCCAAATTTACAATCCGTGTTGTTAAACGTTTGTATTTTATTGTCCCCAACATGAAGCGCCTCTAGCTCATAAAATGTATCTTTTATCTCAACCCCGTATGCACCAATATTTTGCATCGGACTTGCGCCTACGTTGCCTGGGATGAGCGAAAGGTTTTCTAAACCAGCAAAATTGTGTTCAACACAATACATTACAAACTGATGCCAAACCTCTCCGGCTGCAGCTTTTACATAATAGTGTTCGTCCGTTTCTTTTACAATTGAAATTCCTTTCAAATTGTTTTTTATTACCAAGCCATCAAAATGCTTTGTAAACAAGATGTTGCTACCTCCGCCTAAAATAAGCTTTGGTGTTTTTTTAAATGTGTTAGCGTAGATTAATTCCTGTAACTCTGATATAGACGATGTTGTACTATAATATCTTGCCAAAGCATCAATACCAAAGGTGTTGAGTGTTTTTAGTGAGTAGTTTTCGTGAACAGTCATTGATAATTATGAATAACGATTTTTGTATTTCCCTTTGCGTTTTTAATGGTGTATTAACGACTACTAAACACACTATATTTAAGAATGCACCACAGGGCTCTAAAACCATCTTTCCAGCCAATTTTTTTTCCCTCTTCATAGGTTCGGCCGTAGTAGGAGATACCAACCTCGTAAATTCGAATTTTATTAACTTTTGCAATTTTTGCTGTTACTTCTGGCTCAAAGCCAAAGCGTTTTTCTTTCAGCTTTAAACCTTGTATAATTTCTGTTCTAAATAATTTGTAACAGGTTTCCATATCTGTTAAGTTCAAATTATTAAACATGTTAGATAAAAAAGTAAGAAAATTGTTACCTATTGTGTGCCAGAAAAACAAAATACGATGAGGCCGCCCCCCCATAAAGCGCGAGCCATAAACAACATCGGCAAAACCATCAACAACAGGTTTTAAAAGAATGTTATATTCTTGTGGGTCGTACTCTAAATCAGCGTCTTGAATAACTAAATAGTTGCCTGTAGCTATAGCAATACCCTTGTGTAGGGCAGCACCCTTACCCTGATTATATTCCTGACTATGCAATACAATATTTAAATCCTTATTGTTGTTAATGTATTGATTAACAACGGCTTCTGTTTTGTCGGTAGAGCAATCGTTTACTATAATTACTTCTTTTTCAATACCGTTTATTAGTGAAACAGCCTTTATTTTATTTAAAATAAGGTGTATTGTTGCCGCTTCGTTGTATGCAGGAATAACAATGGATAATTTTTCAGACATCTTTCTAAAACCAATTTATACAAGCCTCAAATATAGGTTTTTAATCCGAAGTTTTTGTTATTATTTGTCAATTGATGAAGACGAAATGGTGTACACCAAAAAGTTTGTGACGCGAATAAATTGTGGAGAATACCGGATTCGAACCGGTCACCTCTTGCCTGCCAGGCAAGCGCTCTAGCCAAATGAGCTAATTCCCCAATCAAATTTTTCACAAAATTATCATTTTATTACATTAGCCAGTATTCTTTTTATATAAATATTTTGTTGTTTCAATGCTTGTCAAACTTGAATTACAGTAATTTATTACATCAAAAAAATAAATATTTAAAATAGTAAGTATATTTACGAAACATAAACACACACAACGTTTTAATATATTTTTTCAATATGAAATAGCCATGTTTGCGAAGAGCACAAACAAGTGATGAAAATAATTTTTCAAACTGGCGTATTCCATATGACAACTAAAAAAACAATTATTTACATATGAAATTTACAACAATTTTATCTTTGGGCCTTTTTGCTACTGCTGCCTTGGCCCAACAAAACATGACTCCCGAAACCCTTGTACAGCTTGGAAAGGTTAGCGGAATGGGTATCACAAAAGATGGTCAAACAATTGTTTACAGTGTTAAGCACTATAATTTAAAAGACGATAAAAGCACAACTAAATTATATACAATGCCAATATCTGGTGGTGAACCAACAGAAATAAAGAGCACTGCAAATTTATTACCCAACGATCGTATTTCGCCTGATGGTAACTATAGCATTAGTTCAAACGAGGTAAAAGTAAAAGACATTTATGGAAAAGATGTTTATCCGCAGTTTGATAAATCAAACGTAATGATATACGATAATTTAAATTACAGGCACTGGGACACCTTTGAAGACGGGTTGTTTAGCCACGTTTTTTTAAACACAATAAAAGATAAAATTGTAAGAGATAGCGTTGATCTTATGCCTAACGAAGCTTTTGATTGTCCACAAAAGCCTTTTGGTGGCGATGAAGATTTTATATGGCACCCGAGTGGCAAACAAGTGTTGTATGTAACTAAAAAGAAATATGGTAAAGATTATGCCACAAGCACCAATACCGATATTTATGCTTATGATATTGAAACACGAAGAACAAAAAACCTAACAGAGGGTATGATGGGTTACGATATGAAACCAAGCTTTTCTTCTACCGGAGTAATGGCTTTTTTGAGTATGAAAACGGATGGTTATGAGTCGGATAAAAACGATATTATTGTAGATGACGGAAAGATGAAACAAAATCTTACAAAAAGCTGGGATGGCACCGTTGAGGACTATAAATGGAGCACCGATGGTAATGTTGTTTATTTTGTTGCTCCTGTTGATGGTACGGTTCAATTGTTTGTTGTTGATTACCAAGGAGCAACAAAAAAATTACCTGTAGTTAAGCAAATAACAAAAGGCGATTTTGATGTGCGTTCAATGGTTGGTCAATCAGGAAATACCATGATTGTTGAACGCACAGATATGAATCACGCGGCAGAATTATATGCAGTTGATTTAACAACTGGAAACATGAAGCAATTAACGCATGCCAACGATGAGGTGTATAAAGGAATTACAATGGGTAAGATTGAAAAACGATATGTAACAACAACCGATGGAAAACAAATGTTGGTTTGGGTTGCTTACCCTCCTAATTTTGATGCTAGTAAAAAGTATCCAACTTTGCTTTATTGTCAGGGTGGGCCTCAATCTGCATTAACTCAATTTTATTCGTTTCGCTGGAATTTTCAATTAATGGCAGCAAACGGATATATTGTTGTGGCTCCAAACAGACGAGGAATGCCTGGGTTTGGTGTTAAATGGAACGAACAAATCAGCAAAGACTTTGGCGGACAAGCAATGCAGGATTATTTGTCGGCAATAGATGCTGTAAGTAAAGAACCGTTTGTTGATAAAGGCAGAATTGGTTGTGTTGGAGCTAGTTACGGTGGATATTCTGTTTTTCAATTGGCTGGCATTCATGAAAATCGTTTCAAAAGCTTTATTGCTCACGATGGTATATTTGATTGGAAAAGCATGTTTGGAACAACAGAAGAGTTGTTTTTTGTAAATAACGATATTGGCGGACCGTACTGGGATAAAGACAATGCTGCCGCTCAAAAAAGTTACAACGAGTTTAATCCAATCAATTATGTTAAAAAGTGGAATACACCAATTTTAATTATTCAAGGTGGTAAAGATTACAGGGTACCTATAGAGCAGGGTTTACAGGCGTTTCAGGCTGCCCAGTTGTTGGGTTTAAAAAGTAAATTGTTGTATTTTCCTGAAGAAAACCATTGGGTGTTACAAAACCAAAATAGCCTAGTTTGGCAGCACGAGTTTTACAAATGGTTAAAAGAAACCATGTAAAACAGGGGTTTCAATCAAAACGGGGTAGTCTAAAAATTTAGGCTACCCCGTTTCAGTTATTGAATAACCGTATCTAATTCTTTTACTGCTGTTTCCAAGCGTTTTACCACTTCTTCTTTACCAAGTAGTTCAACCATCTCAAATAGCATTGGTCCGCCACCAACACCACTTAAGCACACACGAAACAATTGCATCACTTGTCCCGTTCCGATACCCAGTGTTTCAGAGGTTTTTTTGAATGCAGCTTCAGTTTCTGCTGCTGTGAAGCTTGATAAGGCTTTAAATTCAACCGTTACCGCTTTTATAAAGTTTGCCGATGTTTCGTTCCAGCGCTTTTTAATTACATCTGCGTCATAACTTGTAGGT
>JBASCV010000304.1:0-13206 GCA_049651825.1 Bacteroidia bacterium | reverse complement strand
CTCTTTATGAGGTACTTTTTTATTTTATATTTGTTACATTATTACACTCTTAAATTTATAAACTTTATTATGAAATAGCCATGTTTACGAAAAGCGTAAACAATAAATGAAAATAATCTTTGAAACTGGCATATTTCATAATACAACTAAAAAAACAAATTATTTATATTATGAAAAAAGCCCCTTTGATTTTTAATATTGTATTAGCAGTTGCTGTTGTTGTTTTATATTTTCTGCACTTTTCGTCATTAAAATCGGCCAGTGAAGCATCGGCTGCAGATTCGGCTGCATTGGCAAAACCAGTTGTTCTTACACCTACAGAAATAAAAGCGTCTAAAATTGTGTATATCAATAGCGATGTATTGAACGAGAAATATGAATTTGTAAAGGATTTAACCGCAGCCGCTCAATCAAAACAAATGCGTTTGCAAAGTACTTACGAAAGTAAAGCTCAAAAATTTCAACAAGATTATACCGAATTGCAAGAAAAAGCAAGTCAAGGCTTATTGTCTGAAAATCAGGCTACTGCTGCTCAAAACGATTTAATAAAACGTAAAGAGGAATTAGATAAAATGGAGCTGCAACTGCAAAGTTTGATGGAAGAAATTCAAAAAAGCAACGAAGAAGTACGTAAAAATGTGGTTGATTATGTTGCTGAATATAACAAAACAGGGCAATACAACTATATTTTAACATATACTGATAGTCCTGGTGGATTTTTGATTTTAGCTAACGATAGTTTAGATATAACCAATGACATATTAAATGGCTTAAATGCTCAGTATAGAGCTAAAAAAGAAGCAGAAAAAGGTAAAAAATAAGTTATCATAGCACCAATAAAAATTGCAGAATAGAATGGAAACTTCAGAAAAAAAAGGCATGCTCATTCATAAAATTAGCTATGTCGAAAAATTTCATGATGTGTTTAAAATAGGTAACAGATACACACCAACAGCCGAAATAGGTGAAAACGAATACACGTTGCGTTACAACCTTATTAAAGAAGAAAACGAAGAATATTTAGAAGCGTGTAAAAATGGCGATTTAGTTGAAATTGCTGATGCTTTGGGTGATCAGTTATATATATTGTTTGGTACAATTTTACGCCACGGTTTACAACATAAAATAGAAGAGGTTTTTGACGAAATTCAACGTAGCAACATGAGCAAATTGGATGAAAACGGGCAACCCATTTTTCGTGAAGATGGTAAAATTCTGAAAAGTAATCTTTATTTTAAGCCAAATATCAAAGCTATTTTAGATAAATAAGGCTATTTGTTCAATTATCAATTGTTAGCACTAATTTAAGAATGAAATATACAGCTCAACAAATAGCAGGTTTGCTAAACGGTACAATAGAAGGCGATGCACAAGTAGAGGTATCGGGCTTAGCAAAAATTGAAGAGGGTAAAAAAGGCACATTGTCTTTTTTAGCCAATCCAATATATACACCAATGATATATGAAACAGATGCTTCTATTGTTATTATAAATAAAAACCAAGAGCTTGAACGCCCAGTAAAAACAACATGTACGCTTATACGCGTAGAAGATGCGTACGGTAGTTTTGCTAAATTACTTGAGGTGTATAATCAGGCGAAACAAAACAAAAAAGGCATAGAACAACCTTCATTTATAGCGTCATCAGCAAGCTACGGAACCGATTGCTACGTTGGCGCTTTTGCATACATTGGCGAAAATGTAAAAATTGGTAATAATGTAAAAATATACCCTCATTGTTATATTGGCGATAATACGATTATTGGCGATAATTGCACTTTTTATTCAGGTGTAAAAATATATTATGATACGGTAATTGGTAACAATTGTATTGTTCACGCAAGTACTGTTATTGGTAGCGATGGCTTTGGGTTTGCTCCAAATTCTGACAATAAAAAAGTGCCTCAAATTGGTAATGTTGTTATTGAAGATAATGTTGAAATTGGTTCAAACACCTCTATCGATAGGGCAACTATTGGTTCAACAATTATACGCAAAGGAGCAAAATTGGATAACTTGGTGCAAATAGCGCATAATGTTGAAATAGGCGAAAATACAATGCTTGCAGGCGGTTCATTTGTTGCAGGTTCTAGTAAATTGGGCAAAAATATAATGATGGGAGGCCAAGCAGGCGTTGTGGGACATATAAAAGTTGCTGATGGTGTTAAAATTGCTGGCCAGTCGGGTGTAGGTTCTACTATTGAGCAAGAAGGGTTAACCGTACAAGGCTCGCCAGCCTTTGCAATTGGCGATTACCAACGTAGTTATGTACTATTTAGAGGCTTGAAAAAACTCAACGATAGAGTTATTTTTTTAGAGCGTGAGCTAAAAAAAATGGAAGAGAAATAAGTTTAAACTGAATTTTAAATAATGGTCTGTTGCTATAATTTACCAAATAGTGAACAGACTTTTTTATTTTATATCATTTTACATATTCTTTTTAAACCATATATTTGTAATCAGATTAAAAACTCAAAAACAGAATTGTTAAAGTTGTGCTAACGTTTTCTTCACAGTTGTAAATTATTGTATGAGTCAGAAAAAGTTTATAGATGTAAGCAAAGTAATAGCAGAAAAGGCACCTAAATTAAAAAAATGGATGCCTAAGTTTGCGTTGGTTTGGTTGAAAAATAAGCTTCATGAAGATGAAATCAATCAATTGATGCACGAGCTAAAAGATGATTACGGCTTGGAGTTTAACAGAAAAGGGCTGGAGAAATTTGGTGCAAAAATTGAAACAATAAATCAACATCTTGTACCTAAAACAGGTGGTATTATTGTAGCTGCTAATCATCCGTTGGGAGGCCTTGATGGAATGGCTTTAATAAAAGCTGTTGGTGATGTACGTAAAGATGTACGTTTTGTTGTAAATGATGTACTTGATAATTTAAAAAATTATGGAGATGTATTTGTAGGCGTAAACAAAATAACATCAACTTCAGCACGTTCACTAAGGGTGATGGAAAATATACTTATTTCGCAAGATGCGGTTATATTTTTCCCTGCAGGTTTGGTGTCGCGTAAGCAAAAAGGAAGTATCAAAGATTTACCTTGGAAAAAAAGCTTTGTAACACAAGCCATTGATCATAAACGTCAAATAGTACCTGTATTTATCGAGGGCCAAAACTCAAAATTCTTTTACCGATTTGCTAATTTCAGAAAACGTATTGGAATAAAAGCAAACATTGAAATGCTTTTTTTGCCAGACGAAATGTTTAAACAAAAAGGACAAACCATTAAAATTCATTTTGGCGAACCTTTTGATTCAGCTATACTGGATAACCGTAAGTCACATAAAGCTTGGGCCGCGCACATTAAACAATACGTGTATTCGCCTGAATTTCAAAAAGGAATCAGCTACCCAAACTACTTGAAAACAAATTTTTAAAATAGCTTTTGTAAGCAATTTTAAAACAGATTTTTGTCCCTTATTTTTTATACTAGTTTGTGCGCTACGCGCTGCAACTTCTACGCATTTTTTATACCAAATCATTTCTAATAAGAAATGCTACCCTTTTTTGGTTTTATAAATCCTATCTGTTTCAAAA
The DNA here is from genome assembly GCA_049651825.1 of Bacteroidia bacterium. Classification (GTDB taxonomy): domain Bacteria; phylum Bacteroidota; class Bacteroidia; order 2-12-FULL-35-15; family 2-12-FULL-35-15; genus 2-12-FULL-35-15. The sequence continues at coordinate 9,659 of JBASCV010000304.1, read as the reverse complement.
AGTGGAATTGAAATTTATAAACCAATCAAAAGTTAAAAACTATTTTATTTTTTAGGTAACAAAAATAGAACCTTATTTCCATTTACAGTCATTGCAAGTATCTTTTCTGTTTATTTTTCTTCTTTCTACTTTCATATCTCGTATTCTTTCAGAATAAACTGATAAATCTACCGGCACACCTTTATAAGCTATTTCTGGTCTAAGGCCTTTTAAAGCGCCATGTGGACGATGGTTATAATCCTCTTTCACAAATACCAATAGTTTTTTAAGATGTGTTAGGTTCTCTACATCAAAATGATTCAAATAGGTATTTCGGATAATCTTATTTACCGCCTCCACCATTGAATTGCTGAAGCGTATCTGCTTTAAAGCTATAAAACGTTCTATTGAAAAAGGTTCATGCTCACTCAGAAATTCATCTACCGTTTGATTTACATTTTCACTTCCACCATCAGTTATTAGGCTCACGTTAGCTTGAGATGCATAGATTTGCTGTGTGTTTGTAGCAGCTGATTGTATGCTTTCTTTACACCGTTCACCGGATAATTGTGCTGATGCAAACAGGGATAACAACTTTTTAGAGTAATTATCTATTACCACATATATATAATTCTTTATTCCATCCTTTGTTCGAAAATGAATGACATCCGCATGCCAGTATTCATCAGGGCGGCTGGCACGCAAACCTTCACCATATACTTTCGCACTCAATGGCTTTAAGCGTTTTATATTTAATAGCCGAACATATTTGTAAAAAGTAGACAACCCAAAACTCAGTAAATTAGTATGCAAAGCATGATAATAAACAGAACACAAAGGCCAGAACTTAAATGCTGTATCGGTCAGCATTGTTTTTATTTGTTGTATTTCCCGAGACGTAAGCTGTGATGGTTGTTTCTTTTTACATACCTGTATCGGAGATTCCACACACTGGGCGCGTTCTTCTAATAACCAACTGCGTAGTGTTTGCCTAGAAACGCCTATTAATTTTGCGATGAACGAGGGTTTCTGCTTTCCGCTTAAACGCTCGGTTACATCTGCTAATTCAGCTTTACAATTATATAATGTTTTATTGAATTTTTTCAAGCTGCTGAAAGCATTCCGTAAAATAACTGCAAGTCGTATATATCCATTAATTACTTTTCTATCAATCGAATGCTTACTGTATTGTTTTAGCAATTGCTCTGCATTGGTAGCATATTCAAACAATTCATTGCCATAGTATTTATCTGCTCCTTCATTTTTGTATTTCCATATCTGACTAGGACTCAATGTATCAAGCAAATGACTAGGAACGGCATTCTGCTTTAACAGGATTTTAAGTCCCGTGTGAATGCTTCTTCTTGTTCTTTTTTCTTTGAGTAACACTGTTGTGAAAGTATCAATTTTGAAACCCCAAATGTATAACAATAAAATGCTGTTATATTTTGCAGTTTTTTTAGCTGTGTTAGACTTTCACCTGTTCTATACCCAAAGTACCATTTCAAATACCCCCTCCCCCCTTTTATTACATCAACATATTCGATTTTTTGTTTTTTTTATCAAATCGTAAAAATATCTTGAATAGAAGCTAATTATGAAAAAAAATATAAAAACCAAAATAGCTACATCACTTTTTAACGCAAATAATGTTATTATATTACAATGTAATATTTAAATCAAACTTGGTCACAGAATCGTGTTGCCCTCAAGGTCTTAACCATCTCAATTAATGATAGCTAAAGAGTTAATTTGAACAAATATGTTGTTTTTTGTGTGTACTTAATAACAGCAACTTTAGTCATTTTTGTCACAAGTAGTACAAGTGCCAGTTTATGGTAAAGTTCTATTTAATACCCTTAAAAAAATCTTCTAAAGATATTTTATGAATATCCAGTACGCGCATTAATGTTGCCATTCTGAAGTTCACGGCCCCACGTTCCAGTCTACCGTATTGCACTCTTGGTATTTCGTTTTCAAATGCAAAGGTTTCATAGGAGGTGTAATTCTTTGAGCGAAGTTCCTTAATGCGTTCGCCTATCTTCTTAATACGCGTAAGGTCTTTTGATGTTAATTTTCGTTCCATATTTAAGAACAAATTTCTGAATAACCATCACTTTTTGTTACCTCTAATAGTAATGGTTACTATAGTAACCATATTTAACTTATATTTGTACCCAAAAAGGGAGAGTCCCAACCCAAGCGAGGACAAATTAAACCAATAAAAAACAATGAAAACATCTCTATTAAGCAGTGCGCTCCTAGCGGCAAGCCTGTATTTCGGAACAGGTTGCAAGAGCGAAAGAAAAGATTTCGACCTCAACCCTTCAGCCGAAGCCATTAAAGGAGGATTAAAAGAATACATAGACTTAGTGCCTGGTTCCTACAAATTGAATATCAACAGCAATAGCCACGAGCTGGAACTTACCGTCAAGCTGAAAAGCAAACAAAAAACGAATAAAGAGTTTCAGGAAGTATACAACCTGATGATGTCCCCCTTGAGCATCCAGTTATTGGACGACAAAGGCAACCCACCCTCATTCGGGGGCAAGATGAGTTATATGGAAGGAAGCGACAAAATCGTTAAACTGTTAAAAGAGGGAGAAGAAAACTTTTTTAAATTCAGCAGAAGCTATACAGATAAAGAGCTTGAAGACGTAACACTTACACAATTCTTTTTAAATACCAATGCTACCGAATATGCTAACACAGAACCAGCATCATCAGGCAGTACCAGCACAGGAACAGCGGCACCAGCGGATTGTGATCAGTTTTTGAAAGAATACGAGGCTTTTATCAATAGCTATATAAAGTTGCTAAAGAAATACAAAGCCAACCCAACGGACCCAGGCATCTTATCTGAGTATAGCGAAGCCGCTCAAAAAGCAACCGAAATGCAAAGCAGTGCAGAGGGTTGTAGTGAAATGAAAGATGCACAGAAAATTGTTGAGCTCAACGCCAGGCTCGCAGAGGCAATGCTTTAATCTTTTTTGTTTGTGATCGATTATAAAACCCGCAGCTAATAACTGCGGGATTTATATTACATATTATTGCATATTACATGGCTTTCTAAATTCCAGCAACCCTTTTCACTTTGAGTACGGTGTTGCTTGCAACACCATGTACCTTTGCTGCTTTACGCACCGACAATCCTGCTCTAAGGTCAATTAACAATTTTGTGTATCTTTTAAGCACATCTGCTTCATCTTCCAAGCCTTTTGGTCGACCAATTCTTTTACCCTTGTCCTTTGCACTTTCCATACCAGAACGGATGCGGTCCGATAAGATGCGTTTTTCTTCCTGCGCAAGCTCGGCATAAATGTTGATTATAACATTGGTAATAAAACTTTCATTGCCTTTTTCATCCAAGCTTTCCAAACCTCCGAGGTTCTTAAAAACAATGCTGATTTTTCGGTCATGCAGGTAATCAATTGTATGACGAATATCACGTGCATTGCGCCCTATACGGGATACTTCGCAAACAACAACCTTACTGAATTCTTTCTTATCGACTGCTTTAAATAGCTCCTGTAAATCCGGTCGGTCTTTGCTGGTTTTTGTTCCTGTTATTTTAGTTGCGATGGTTTTTGCAACCGTATATTGGTGTTTGTTGCAATAGTTCGTCAATTCAAGTACCTGGCGTTGATAATCTTGTTTATTGGTCGATACCCGGATAAATAAACAAACATTTATTTTATTTTCCATGCGTAGCAATTTAAACTGTAGGTTGTTTTGCTACATGTAATTGAATAATTTCCCCCTTGCCAAATCAGCCTTTCAGGGCTTTAAAATCGACAGGGTTTGTTTTGCTACACGAGTATAACCGAAACCGGCGGAATTTGTCCCGCCAGCGAGCCTTTTTACAGGTGATATATAAAGGGTAAACAAAACCAAAAACAATGGAAGCAAATAAAAAAAACGACTCGGCCGCGTTCGCCAAGGACGTCAGAAAGGACATGAAGGTGCTTTATTCTGGAAAGTTCAAAGATTACGAGCTTGAGATACATTCCGATCTCGAACAAACCTGGACCTTGAAACTGCCAAACGGAGATACCTTGTACGGAATCCATAATCCGTTTAACAAGCATGAATTTAGTAATCACGTTCGAGGGTTTTACGAAGGGCGTTTAGCCGAATGGCTGGAAGCCATATTCAAAAATTATTTCGGAAATGCCGAAAGCACACCGGCAATCTTTACCTGTACCCAAGATGAAATCGGGATGTTCAGACTTACACCTGGTCCACACGGCTTTTGGAGATTAAAATTTCCGGACGGGACGCACCTTTCAGGGTACGGGGATTTGTACCGCTCAGCAGCGTTTAGCCCTGAGTCGGTCGAGCAATTTGAGCAGCAAGTTGCAAGACGTGCTGTCGAGTGGTGCAGGGCCGAGTTCGCGAGGTTCTATAAGGTACAGCGGAACGAAGGAGAATAAAGGGGAGATTCCGGTTCGTCTGAAGCCCCTTCACACAAGCTCTTTTATTATTCTACTATCTTCGGATAAAAACGAATGATTATCCGAAGCAAAAAATATGAAGGTATATCGATTACAACATCTGTCGAAGTACACGCCATCTTTGCAGCATTATTAAAACAAAAACCTAAGTTTGAGCGCGATAAAGAGCATTTGTGGGTTGCAGGCTTAAACAGGCGGAACAGAATCATCTATATCGATTTGGTGAGTGTGGGAAGCACACACGGCACAATAGCAGAGGCACGCGAGATATTCAGGATGGCGATACATAAGTCGGCATCAAGCATTGTGCTCGTACACAACCATCCATCCGGCAACAGAGAACCGAGCCCGCAGGACAAGGTGATAACGACTAAAATAAAGGAAGCCGGCAAAGTGCTCGGCATTGAACTATTGGATCACGTGATTATAACGCCTACAGAGTATTATAGTTTTAAAGACGAAGGCTGATCGCTCATCTATTGAAACGCTTAAAACAGTCCCACTCCTCCCAATAAATTTTAAAGTCAAGAGGCACTATAGAATGAAGACTGCCGTCATTATTCACATAAATCATACTGCCGGGGTAATTACATAAAGTTTGAAATAATTTCTCGTGCCCTAATCTTTCGAGGTATCCGTAGATGATTGTTTGGTAATCAAGCGATGCCGGTATATCTATGCGTAACTCACCGCGGAAGCAGTTTTGAAAGGAGATGAACGTGTCGCCCGCCTGTACCTCTAAATCCCACTCATCAACCTCAACGACTTCCTTATCCAGAAATTTTCTGAACTCGCCCAAAGGTTCAAAGTCTGTGAAAGCGCTTAATTCAGGAGAAGTGCCGGAAGCATCCATATACAAGGGTTTACCAAAAGGGCATGTTGACGGCAGGTTCGGACGGAAGCCGATGAGGCGCGTCAGCCGTACCTCAGTATCATTTCCTATTATATCAAAAGCCTTATCTAATTCAACGGGATACGCATAGAATAACGAAACGCCATCCTTGACGGCATAATAGAACACAGGTTTAGATTTCATGTTATGAGATATAGTTTAGCAGCGGATATAATTTATATACCTCTTGTAAATAACAAAGCCCGGTACATGGCGGCCGGGCTTTGTGCATTCAGGAACGGGAATATTAAACGGCAGGCTTAATAGTATACCCGGCCTTCTTTGCCAGTTTTGTGAACTCAGAGAAGCGTACCGCATCCCATTGCGAAGTAACCACCAGCTTCTTCCCGTCTTTCGTGGTCAGCACTTCATTCATAAAGTAACGGTCACGTCCACCTGAAGACAGGGCTTTGGCATCCGGTATGAGCGCAGTAATTCCGAACCGCTGCACAATGGAATCCGGGAAGTCCGATTTTAATTGTGCCAGGGACGGATTACGGTCGCGGACATAGGCTTTGAGTACAAGGAGCACGCATTTCCCTTTGGGCAGCGGTTCTGATTTCTCGAACACATACTTCGTAGTATCCCTGCCGGTTTTCGGCTGTACAGTGGGTTTATCGGCCTTTGCATCCTTTACCGGTTTCTCCGAAGGTGTAGGTTTCACCGCAGCCTCCTTGCCGGCAAGGTTTAGCACTTTACCTGCCTCTGTTTTTTCGGAGGCGATGAAACCCTCTTCTTCAAGGACCTTAGCGGCCCATTGTAATTGAATCAACGGCAGCTTCAAGTCTTTAATGATGTCGTTTAGTACGACCTGTTTCTTCTGCTGTAATTGTTCCAACAGCGTTGTTTTGATTTGTTCTTTGGTCATGGTTATAAGGTTTGGTATAGGTGAATATAAGAGAACCCGGTTTGCCGGGAGCCTTATGGGGCGGGCTTTTCCCTAACAATTCCCCAACAATAAGAGATAAAAAAGGAAAAGCCCTTGGAAACCAAGAGCTTTAAAAACAGGATACGTTGGAAAATGAGCCTAAAATCAAGGAAAACGAGCCGTTTTACCTTGCTTTAACTGCGACTTCTGTGGTATTTCGCCTTCGGGATATTCCCCTGTGCTTCATAAATACGTGCCAGTTTAGCGTGTATGGTCTGCGCGTATTGCGGCTCCTGGGCGATGCCTTTCTCATAATACAGGATCGCATTCGGATAATCTTTTAACCGCTCATAGCACAAACCGATGTTTTCAAGGTGGTCCTTCTTCTGCATGGATGCGGTAGTAAGTGCCAAAGCTTTTTGAAAATTCACGATGGCTCCTTTATAGTCGGGAACCTTAAGCTTTTCTAATTTTATGTAACCGATCGCTGAATATATCTCGGGACTTTTCTGCGTATACTTCAAAGCCTGTTCGTATTTGGGAAGGGCATCTTCATAATTACCGTCATCAAAATACGTGTCTGCTATTCCTTTGATTGCGGTCCCCATTTTACCTTGAACAACGGGTTTCTTGGTTGGGTCCAACTTTACGGCCTGGTCGTAGTGTTTCACACCGCGGTCAAAGCGTTTCATGTAATCATTCCATTTTTCGTTAAATTTTAATCCCGTGGTCTCATAATCACCTAACTTCATGTACGTATCGGCAGTGGGATTGTCTCTTAATTCCTTAAACAAATTATACGTTTCCATTTCAGAGTTGTATTGGAATCTGTCATCGAGCTTTAACAGGTTATCGCATGCTAACATAAAATATTTGGTGTCACCCTCGGCTTCCGCAAGTACAACCAGCCTGCGCCAGCCATTATCCCTGCCTTTTTCATTGTTCTTCATGAATCTTATTCCGGACTGCTCGTAATAGTACATAGCCGAATCGGGGTAACCGGCACTTTGAAATGAATAGCCAAGGTTAAGATATTCGACCGAACCGGCTGCCGGGTCGAGACGTACAGCTTTGGCGTATAAGGCAACAGACTCGGGGTATTTTTGTGCCTCCCATAACAAATTCGACAGAGAATAATTGGCTTGAACATCATTGGGGTTTTTCTGTAATGCCTCTCTGAGCTGTGCTTCCTGTTGTGCAAGGGAGGTCAGGCCCGTAAATAATAATATGGGGAACAAGTAATTTTTTTTCATGGTGTTTTAATCTTAGAGTTTAATGATCCTATTGATTGTTTAGTTGTATTCGTTTGATTCACATCCGTTATTTCCGTTACGCCGGTGATACCGCCAATGATCAGTTCCGAGAGTATTGTTCCCGCGCGTTTCGTCTGCCTAACCAGCAAAGGGTATTCGACCAGGATTTTGTCGATCAGTACCTCGTCATTAACGTGCAGGGCCGTCTTGTTCGTTTCACGTACGATAAAGGACCGGCTACCCTTATAGTGTATTAATATAAATGCTGTTTTTCCGAACATTACCTTGAGCTCGGTCCCCGGCTTCAGCAGCTCGCAGTCCACCGACATGATGCGGTTCTGCTTCTTCGTCTTACTTCCTGCCAGCTCATTTTCCAGCTCCTCCCAGGAAGCATAACCACCGATATAGAGTACCAACAAATCTTTGGTCCACGGTCGTATTGTTTCAGAACCGATAATAAACCCGAAAAGCCTCTTACATGTCGAAGCGGAGATTGTACCCGCTACAAGGCTGATGTGTGCGGCAAGGGCATTACACTGACGTGCATGCTTGATCTTCTGTCCGAAAGTGGCTTCAATCTTCTGCTTAATGGCCGGGGATAGCATGGTTTATAGTTTAACAGGGCGAATGTAGCAGATGAATCCGAGAGGAAGTTGATTTGAAAAATATGCTTTGTGTGGTATAAATAAAAAATCTGGCAAATACGATAAATATGACCGAAACATTTTTGTTCCGAGGTATATAAGGTATAGTAAAGCGTGGAGCATTACGAAAAGATATATTTTGTTTAGTACGAAAGCCTGTCGTAGTAGGTCGCTCCACACCGAAACGCCGGGCTTTTTATTTTCCGGCATGTCACAAAAAAACAACCGGAGCAATGGCCGAAACAACAAGCAAGGGATGGATACCACTCAACCGCGTGCTGCTCGATAAACCCGTCTGGATCAACTCATCCCCCGAACAGAAAACGATACTGATTGCTTTATTGCTTATGGTCAACCATGCCGATAACGAATGGGAGTTCATGGGCAAACCCTATAAGGTGAAGGCGGGACAGATGATCACGTCATTAGAGAGCATCAAGCAAAAATGCGGTAAGGGAATTTCCCTGCAAAATATACGCACCGCACTAAAAAGATTTGAAAAACTCGGATTTCTAACAGAGCAGACAACAAAGGTCAACCGCCTCATAACGATAACGGATACAAGCATTGTAAGCGCGTTGAAAACAAATCCAACAGAGCAGACAACAATCAGTCAGCAGAGACCCAACAATCACCCAACAACTAACAATAATGTAAATAATAATAACAATGAAAACACTCTTATACCGCTTCGCGCAGAGAGCGGGCAGGATATTTCTTTTATTAAGGAAGAAGAGGTCAAGGAGCTTAGCTTGTCAGGTCTTCCCATAATAATAAAAGAGCCGGGCGGCACGGATACGGATCATTCGATACAAGATGATTCAACAGATACAACCCGGGCGATGAAAGTGCCTGAAAACGGCCTCTCCGGGCAAGATGCGAAGATGTTTGACGGGCCGGACTTTGAGGAATTCTGGTCTGCTTACGGTAAGGATGTCGCGCGAACCGGGGCGCAGGGCATCTGGAAGTCCCTGCCGAAGGAAGACAAGCTTGCTGCGATCGCCTACATCCCTTCCTACAAGGCTCGTCAACGTGACGTTCAGTACAGGAAAAATCCTGATAACTACTTAAGGAACCGGGTATGGGAGGACAAGGCACCCGCAGCTATTAATCACACCGGGCCTGTGGCAGCTTCGACCGATCCGAATCATTACAAAGGCGATCTGCGCCTGTAAAAATAACCGCTAAACAAAATGAACACCGGAGACACATTTACCGAATTCCTTCCCCTATTTTCCGAAGCCTTTGAACGGGTATCGGGCAAAAAATTTATAGCCGTGCCGGAGAAGATGAAAACCTATGAACTGCTGTATTATTACTTCAAAAGGGATATACGGTTTGAAGAAGCCGGCTACAGTTTGGATAAAGGGCTGTACGTGCTGGGACCTGTCGGTGTGGGTAAAACCATGATGATGAAAGTATTTCAATACCTGCGTTATACCGGATGCCCTGATACAGGAGTATCCTGCTTCCATGACGGGCCGCAAATAGCTGTTGTACCGGGTTTGGATATAACAACGAATTATAATTGCCGGGGGGCAGAATACCTGAATACACAGTGCTATAGAC
>JBASCV010000303.1:0-1734 GCA_049651825.1 Bacteroidia bacterium | reverse complement strand
TGGTACAGACGATGCGCAAGGGAATTATGAGCGAGTTATTATAGGTGGTTCAAACGATTCGGCTGCGTCAGATGCTGTTGGACCCGATGTTGACTTGTATATGAATGATATAAAGTTTGTTTTTGGTGGTTTGACAGATGAAAATCCAGATATTTATTCGATTTTAAAAGATGATAATGGAATAAATACTGTAGGAAATGGTATAGGCCACGATATAACAGCTGTATTGGATGGAAATACCGAAAAGGCAATAGTTTTAAATGATTATTATCAGGCAGATTTGAATAGTTATAAAAGTGGTAGCATTAGGTATGGTATGGAAGATTTGGCAGAAGGGAAGCATACCTTGAAATTGAAGGTTTGGGATGTTTATAATAATTCTTCGGAAACGTATACTGAATTTGTGGTTGCAAAATCGGCAGAATTGGCTTTAACTCATGTGTTAAATTATCCTAATCCGTTTACCACGCGCACACAGTTTTATTTTGAACATAACCAAACTTGTAGCTTGTTAGAGGTTCAAATTCAGGTGTTTACAGTTTCAGGTAAATTGGTAAAAACAATTGATCAATTTGTTTCGACCGAAGGTTTTAGATCAGAACCTATTGAGTGGAATGGTAGGGATGATTTTGGTGATAAAATTGGTAAAGGAGTATATGTGTACAGGGTTAAAGTAACAACTTCGGATGGAAGTGCTGCAGAGAAATACGAAAAATTAGTGATTTTAAATTAATTGTTATCTTCGTAGGGATAAAAAGTTTTAGTACGGAGAAATTAGTTAATTTGTATTGAAATTTTTTGTTTTGCAAACGCACAGTCTTCGACAGGCTCAGACTGACTTCGCATAATTTTAATGTTTTAAAATAAAGTATAATATTTACATACTTTTTTATTGAATTTTACGTTTATATGAACGTGTTAAAAAAAATTAGAATGAATAGTTTAAAATATCGTTTGGGAATAAATAGATTGGGTGCGGTTTTGTTGTTTGCATTTAGTTCTTCAGTTTCGGCTCAATCAATTAATTATAATCAAATTTCGGGTCAGGAGTTGGATACACGTTTAAATACAATTACAACAGCTGTACCTTTTTTATTGATTTCTCCTGATTCAAGAGCTGGTGGTATGGGAGATGGTGGTTGTGCATCAGGAGTAGATGTGAGTTCTATTCATTGGAATGCTTCAAAACTTGGGTTTGCTGAAAAACAAATGGGTTTTGGTATTTCTTACACTCCTTGGTTGAGAGCATTGGTACCTGATATTAATTTAGCGTATTTGTCAGGTTATTATAAAACTAAGAAGAGTGGGGTTTTTGGTGGTTCGTTGCGCTATTTTTCATTGGGAGATATTACTTTTACAGATATTAATGGAAATACTATTGGGCAGTTTAGGCCAAATGAATTTGCATTAGATATTGCATATGCAACTAAATTGGGCGACAAGTTTTCGGTAGGTGGTGCTGCACGATATATTAATTCTAACTTGACGGGTGGTACTTTTGTTGATGGTTCGGCTACACGACCTGGGCGTTCATTTGCTGTGGATGTTTCGGCATTGTATAGAGAAGATAAGTTAAAGTTAGGTGATAAAAAAGCCGTTGCTTCTGCAGGTTTTAATATATCTAATTTGGGAGCAAAGATATCGTACTCAGATAGAGGCGGTAAAAATAATTCAGATTTTATCCCAATAAATTTACGTTTAGGTGGCTCGTTAGCAATTAATATAGATGACTAC
>JBASCV010000302.1:0-6861 GCA_049651825.1 Bacteroidia bacterium | reverse complement strand
CCAAGCATTCACTAAACATTTCAGTGAGTGTAGGTGTGGTTGTTTGGGATTTGTACAATAAATTACTTTGAAACCACTAGTCAATCAGTAAATCTTTCCTGACAACTTTCTGTATCTTTTCCGCATTTTGTTTTTTACTGAGGTTTTAAATATTCTAATAGTCAGTTAATTGCTTTTGTTAATGGGCTCTGAAGGAGTCAAATGTTAATAGGAATCTACAAACATACCCGACCCTTATAGGGTCGAATCTGAAACAATGGTGTAGTAATTTTATTTTTATGCCTTAAGATGCTTTTTAATCAAAGAACTTTCCATATTATTTTTGCCTTATAAATTAGCCTGACATATAAACGAAAAGAAGCCGCAAATTGCGGCTTCTTTTCGTTTATATGTGTCTAAAAAACAACTAGTTTGTCATTGATGTAAATTCTGCATTATCGCGGAATTTAATAAATTCCGCATCTTCTTTTGCCATTTGTTTAAATGACGCATCTTTTTGGATTGCAGTTTTCAAGTTATTAGTAACAACATCAGCTTTGCCTTGACGTGCACCTGCAATCGCTTTTAAGTAATAAGCAATTGCTGCGTCTTTTTCAGTTGAAGCCTCAAGTGTTGATACTGCTCCGTCTGCATTACCATTCAATAATTTAGCTAAAGCAGCATTGAAAGTGTTGTTGTTTCCAACATTGCTAACAGCAGCGCCATAATTCCCATTTTGAATCTCTATAATTCCCATGTTGTAAGATACTTCTGAGCCTGCTGATGTTGCCTCTTTGTATAAATCCATTGCTTTTTTTCTATCGCCTTTCCAACGAGCAACTATTCCTAAGTTGTTTTTTACTACTACATTGTTTGTAGATAAATCATCGGCTTTTTTTAGATTAGCTTCTGCATCAGCCAATTTGTTTTGTAACAAATAGATGTACCCAACATTGTTAGAAGTTCTCCAATCGCTACCATACTGAGCTTGTGCTTTTTTATAAATGCTAAGTTTCGTGTTTAAATCAGAAGTTAATGTTGCTGCATATAACAACTCTTCTACCGATAAACTATCCGAAGAAGAAGATGCCAACGCCTTTATTTGTTCATCTGTACGGCTTTTTTCTTCTGCGTTCAACGTAAGAACCGATCTACGTAATTTTGGTAAAATATTTTCTGCTACTTCAACATATGTTTTTGATAAGTTTTTAATTTCTCTTTCACGAACTTCACCATCAGGATACATTGTTAAAACCCTTAAAATTAATTCTTTATCAGGTATTGATGATGCCTCCATTGCTTTTTTGAAACCATCCCAATCTTCAGCTGTAGTTACCTTGTTGTAGAAAGATTCAGCTGTACCCGCATCCATTTTTAATTTTTTATCTTTAAATAAAGTCATTAACGCTTTTGCTGTTTCTTTTGCACGATTTTCAGCCAAATTGCCATTTAATGTAAGTTCTCCATCAGGTGATGCATATGACGAAATATTCATGCTGTTAAATGTGTAACCTTTTGCTAATCCGTTAGTTACAAAATCTTTTAGCGCTTTCATTTCTTCGTTGTTCATTTCGCTGCCTCTTACTTGTGATTGGTTTACCACAAAATAAATATTAGCTGAATGCGTGCGAGGAATAGTTTTTACAAACTTGTCTTTTGCTAAAATTGGTTTATCATCATTCTTAACTAGTAAAGGAGTAATAATTGTACCATCTGCAATTTTTTGGGTTGGCAAATCTTTCTTTTTCTTTTTTACTTGCCCTGCAACTTTTACCTCTAAACTTGCTTGTTTCATTTCTGGAGAGTAAGCAAATTTTTCTGAAGTATAAGAAAAACTACCACCTTTTGCGTTTACAATAGTTTGGCCATTAACACCTTTTACTTTTTCGCCAATAAGCACAACTGGTTTTAGCTCTTTTTCTTCACCATTATATTTTACAACAGGAATTGTTGTAACTGTTGCTTTTTTAGGAAATATTTTTGCTGGGTAGGTTCCATTAACACTAACAACAATACTATCGCCATGCATTTCCATTGGGTTTGGAGTTACCGTGTATGTAATTTTGTCTGCATTCTTTACCAATTTACCAAGTCCGTTACATGCGGTAAAGCCTATAGTAGCAACAATAGCTAAACTTAGTAGTTGTAATGATTGATTTTTCATGTTATTTGTTTTAATATCAATGGTTTATTAATTCCGTAATTCTGAAGCGCAAAAGTAACTAAATTTATTAATAACTAAAATTTTTATCTGTAAGTATTTTAAAACCGCTAAACCCAAATTATCGCAACGTAAAAGCAATAAAAATAGCTTACAAAACAACTCTGTTTATCCCAATTTCATAAGGTTGGTTAATAATTTCTAAAACTTGGTTGTAGTGATTTTTGTTATTTGCAAAATCAACATTATTTACGTCAATAACAAGTATACGCAAGTCTTTCAATTGTTTTATAAAATCAAAGTAAGCTGTTTGAATCTTTAACAAATATTCATTCGAAATGCTTTGTTCGTAGCTTCTCCCTCGTTTTTTAATGTTTTCTTGCAGGCGATCAATATCGTGGTACAGGTATACAAATAAATCTGGTTTGGGTAATGAATCATTAATGATGTGAAATAATTTTGAATAAAGTCCAAATTCATCATTTCCTAAGTTTGCTTGAGCAAAAATAAGTGATTTTAAAAAAAAGTAGTCCGAAACCAAATTGGGTCTAAATAAATCTTGGTTTCCAAGCTCATTTTTTAATTGCTGATAACGTTCTGCTAAAAAAGATAATTCCAGCGGAAATGCATGTTTTTCTGGTTCAGCATAAAATTTAGGTAAAAACGGATTTTCAGCAAACTGCTCCAGTATCAGTCGGGCGTTATAGTCAATTGCCAATTTTTGCGCTAAAGTTGTTTTCCCTGCACCAATATTGCCTTCTATTACAGTAAAATTATATCGTATTTCTTCTTGTTGCATTTACTTCATTCTTAAACACTTCTAACCTGTCAGGGCAGTTGGCGAGTAATTCTTTCATACTTTTCTTGCTTTTAGGATGTTTAAAATTACTCGCTATTTCTTCCATTGGCATCAATACAAAACGTCTTTGTTCAATATAAGGGTGCGGAACTTTTAAGTTGCTCGTTTCTATGATATCGTTATTAAAAAACAAAATGTCAATATCAATAATTCTTGCCATCCATTTACTGCCATCTCTCACTCTTCCTAGTTTTTTTTCAATTTCTAACACTAATTTTAATAAATCCTTTGCCGAAAAAAGGGTAGAAACTAAAAGTGCTTGATTAAAAAAATTAGCTTTGTTTTCGTTACCCCACGCTGACGACTAATAAATGCTCGATTCTCTTAAAACGTTTCCAATATCGCTTATTATTAATTTCTTCGTTTTTTCAAGAATTTCTATAGAGTTGCCAATATTTGAACCCAAAATTAAATAAGCGCTATTCATGTCGCAAATATAGAAAAACATGCAGTATAAATAGGTATATTTGCATTGTTTATATACAAGTTTTAAATGATTTTTTTAGGCCTCTTTAGAGAAAGTATTTTATTTGCAATTAGTGCATTGCTGGCCAATAAACTACGCACTTTCCTCTCTTTGTTAGGAATCACTATTGGTATTTTTGCTATTATCACTGTTTTTACTGTGGTTGATTCACTTGAACAAAACCTTCGTAAAAGTGTACAAAGCCTTGGCGATGATGTTGTTTTTGTCCAAAAATGGCCTTGGGCCTTTAATGGAAACTACCCTTGGTGGAAATACATGAATCGTCCTTTACCTGATTACAAAGAGTTAGGCGATATTCTTCAAAATTGTAATGGCGCACAAGCAGCAGCTTTTTTGGTAAGTGCCCGAATAACAGTTAGATATAAAAGTAGTAGTATCGAAAATGTAAGCATTGTTTGCGCTTCTCATCAGTATGATCAAGTTAAAAACTTTGAAATAGCCGATGGTCGATATTTTACCGAAATCGAATCATCTTCTGGCCGGCCCGTTGCAATTATTGGGAGCGTGCTTGCCGAAGCATTGTTTCCACACACTAATCCAATCGGACAAACTGTAAAATTAAATGGCGCAAAGGCCACTGTAATAGGTGTTTTCAAAAAAGAAGGCGAAAGCATTTTAGGCGGTAGCCCCGATACCCAGGTACTTGTTCCCGTTAATTACGCGCGAAGTCTTATCGATATTAGAGACGAAAGTCTTGATCCTCAAATACTTGTTAAGGCTAAAGCGGGTGTTTCAAACGATGATTTAATTGCCGAACTTACCGGTCTAATGCGGTCCATTCGTAAAATTAAACCACTTGCCGATGAAAATTTTGCACTCAATCAAACAAGCCTCATTTCCAATCAATTTGATAGCATGTTTGGCATTGTAGGTCTTGCCGGATGGATTATTGGAGGCTTTTCAATTCTTGTTGGTGGTTTTGGAATCGCCAATATTATGTTTGTTTCCGTAAAAGAGCGAACAAATATTATTGGAATACAAAAATCATTGGGCGCTAAAAACTACTTTATTTTGGCTCAGTTTCTTTTTGAGTCGGTCTTTTTATCCTTAATTGGTGGGCTGTTTGGTTTGTTAGTTGTTTATCTCATTACGCTATTTGTTGGCGATTCCTTTGGTATGGAAGTAACTTTAAATAAATCAAATGTCATACTTGGTTTTACAATAGCTGTTTTAATTGGTGTTGTATCGGGCTTTGTGCCTGCTTATGGTGCATCTCAACTCGATCCAGTAGAGGCAATTAGAGCCAATTGATAAAAAAATTTCATATTGAGTAAAACTTGTCTCCTTATTTTTATGGGTTTAAGAGTTTGTTTTCCCATCTTTTGTACGGTGATTAAGGGGCAGGTATACGTAATTAATTAAATTTATATTAAAAGCACATGCAAAGTTCTCTCATTCGCCCGAAACTAATCACTGCAGTGTGTGTGATAGGTTTTATCTGGATTGTTTTTAGCTTCCCTGCCGTTTTTTCACCCAGCATCAAAAAATTAGGCGATTGGTACCCTGCACTATTTGGAATAATTGTCGCTTTAAGTTTTATGGCATATATAGGAATTTGGCACATGAAACAATGGGGAGTAAAACTTTTTCTAATCACTTTTTTTGTTAAACAAACTCTACTCATTCTAATCAAAGATATTAGTTATATTGGCCTTGCCTTATCTGTTTTGTCTATTTTGGTAATGTTGTTTTTTTATAAAAAAATGGATATTAACCTATAAATATTCATCTTCCTGTAAAAGGTAACCTTACATGGTGTTTGCTTGTCTCCCTAGGAAGAGATTAATTTGGTAAGGTTTCGTTAATCTTTCCTTTCTGTCGACTTAAATAGAGGGGGCATCTCCCTCTCCTGTGGAGGGGGACTAAGGGGGAGGTAAAAAATACACTCCCCCATGCAACCTTTTACTTCCAACAAGCATCTACACATTGTTAAACAATTAATTTACATTCCTTAACACCTCAATTCAGTTATTCGAGATACAGTTTAGGTTTGTTTTTGTATATTTGCTTGTTAAGCAAAAAATAAATAAAATTTATTAGAATGCTAAGATTGAAAAAAATTAAAAATGCCTTTGTAGTTTTTCTTTTAATTACATCTGTTGCTAAAGCTCAACTTACAACCAGTACAACACTTACCCCATCTCAATTGGTTCAAACAATATTGTTGGGTGGTGGTGTTACTGCCTCAAACATTACTTTCAATGGCGATCCTGTTGCTATCGGACAATTTAATGGCGTTTCTTCAAATATTGGTCTTCCTGCCGGATTAATAATGTCTTCAGGTGATATTGCCAATGCCGAAGGGCCAAATGATCAGGCTGGTGCCTCTGCTTTTAATTCTACCTCTGGCGACCCTGATTTAGATTTAATTATGGATCCTACCGAAAGTTTTGATGCCGCTATACTTGAGTTCGATTTTATCCCTACATCCGATTCAATTAATTTCAGATACGTTTTTGGGTCCGAAGAGTATATGGAGTATGTGAATTCAACCCCTGGAGGTATAAACGATGGCTTTGGTTTTTTTCTAAGTGGTCCCGGTATCTCTGGTCCATTCAGTAATAATGCTATTAATATTGCAATTATACCTGGTACCACTTTACCTGTTACAATGTTTAATTTAAATTTGAACAATAATTCGTCTTTTTATTTTGATAATGGATGTGGTGGTTGTTTTGGTGGCGGTACTGCTCCTGACGGGTTAACAGTTCAATACGATGGATTTACAGTTCCTATGACCGCTTCTGCCGCTGTGCAGTGTGGCCAAACCTATCACATTAAAATTGCTATTGCTGATGGTGGCGATAGCTCTTTAGACTCTGGCGTATTCCTTGAGGCTGGTAGTTTTTCCGCTGCTGGTCCACCTCTAATTGCATCATATACTGGTTTGGGAGGAGTTGTCGGTGGTATTGATTCTTTGGTGTACGAAGGTTGTGGTTTTGCAAATCTTTTAATAAAAAGATCGTATGCCGATACTGCAATTGCTCAATCCTTTCATTTCGAAATGGTTGGAACTGCTGATAATGGAGTTGACTATGATTTGGTTTCTGATTCAGTTCATTTTGCTATTGGTCAGGATTCCGCCATTGTTACCATAAACACCATTCCCGATTTGTTAATCGAAGGCGATGAATCCGTTACAATGGTGCTATACGTTTCTACTGTTTGTGGAGGAGCCGATACACTTTACAAAACAATTTATATTGTCGATTCCCCACCACTTAAAGTTGCCCTAAACGATGACACAGCTCTTGTTTGCCCAGCTCAAAATTTATTTATAAAAGCACAAGTTGCTGGTGGTGTTGCTATTGGAGGCCATACGTATTCATGGAATAATTGTCCAAACAGTAATAGCGATACCCTACAAATTAACCC
>JBASCV010000301.1:0-5254 GCA_049651825.1 Bacteroidia bacterium | reverse complement strand
CGGCTATGTCGGGCGATATTATTACTGATGCGCGTAAAGTGTTTGATGCTTCTAGTTCAGGCTCGCCTCAAATTTCAATGAGCATGACTGCCGAAGCGGGTTCAGAATGGAAGCGCTTAACTAAAGATAATATTGGTAAATCAGTAGCCATTGTATTGGATAATAGCGTTTATTCGTTTCCAACAGTACAAAGCGAAATTAGTGGAGGTGTATCTTCTATTACAGGAAACTTTTCAATAGAAGAAGCTGACGATTTAGTAAACATCTTAAAAGCAGGTAAATTACCAGCCCCTGCTCGTATTGTTGAAGAAACAGTTGTAGGTCCTACACTAGGTCAAGAAGCAATTACTAATGGTTTTATGTCAACCATTATAGCAATTGTATTGGTGCTATTGTTCATGGGCTTTTATTACAGCAAAGCAGGTTGGGTTGCTGATATTGCCATGATTATCAACAATTTCTTTGTTATTGGAATTTTAGCATCTTTTGGTGCTGTGTTAACATTACCTGGTATTGCTGGTATCGTTTTAACAATAGCCATGTCGGTTGATGCTAATATTTTGATATTTGAGCGCGTGCGTGAAGAGCTTATTGCTGGTAAAGGTACAGCATTAGCTATTAAAGAAGGTTTCCGTCAAGCAATGTCATCTGTAATCGATTCGCACGTTACAACCTTATTGTTAGGTATAATCTTGTTTGTGTTTGGTACAGGTCCTCTTCAAGGTTTTGCTACTACACTTATCATTGGTATCATTTCATCTTTATTCTGTGCTATTTTCATTACACGTTTAGTGTTTGATCGTTGGTTAGAAAAAGGGAAAGAAATTCCTTTTGGTAACAAATACACCGAAAAAGCGTTCCGTAGCATCAACATTAACTTTGTTGGAAAACGTAAAATGTATTATTTGTTTTCTCTAGCAGTAATTGTTATTGGTGTTATTTCTTATGTTCAAAAAGGTGGATTTACTTTAGGTGTAGACTTTAAGGGAGGTCGCTCATATGTTGTTCGTTTTGACGACATTAAAACAACCGCTGAAGTGCGTGAAGCATTAGAGCAAAGTTTTGGCGAGGCACCAGAGGTTAAAACGTATGGTGAGTCGTCTCAACAACGTATTACTACTACTTATTTAATAGCTGATGGCAGTGAAGATGCAGAAGCAAAAGTAGAAGAGAAGTTGAACGAAGGATTACAAAAATTAGGTGTGAAATACGAGGTAATGAGCTCTATAAAAGTAGGCGAAACAGTATCGCGTGATATCCGTTCTAAAGCTATTTGGGCGGTATTATTATCATGCCTAGTAATGTTTGTGTTTATCTTTATCCGATTCAAAAAATGGACGTACGGTATTGGTGCAGTAGCTGCTTTGTTCCATGACGTTTTATTAGTATTGTCTGTTTACATTATTTTTGACGGAATTTTACCATTCTCATTAGAGATAACGCAAGATTTTATTGCTGCTATATTAACGGTTATGAGTTACTCAATGACTGATACTGTAGTTGTGTTCGACCGTATTCGTGAATACTTAACAGAGCGCAATAAATCTGATTTAGATAAAGGAGAGAAAGTAAAAGTAATCAATTATGCGTTGAACAGTACCTTAAGCCGTACTATTAATACATCATTAACTATTTTCTTTGTATTGTTAGCAATCTTTATTTTTGGTGGCGAAACAATCAGAGGGTTCTCGTTTGCATTGTTAATTGGTATTGTTATTGGTACTTATTCATCAATTTGTATTGCAACACCTATCGTAATTGATTTAGAGAGTGACGCTGATGCTAACAAAAAAGATTAACATCACTCAACTTTAAACCCAATAAATCCCCAAAGATTATTCTTTGGGGATTTTTTTTATCAACTATTTTTAGCGATTATTGCCTTTAATTATAGAGTCCTAACGCTCATATTTCGATCGGCTCAATTTGATTTAAATTATATATCATCATTTTAACGATAGTGAGTTTGCTCTTACACTTGCATAAAAAGCATACAGAATTAACTTAAATTAACAGCAAGTTGTAACATAATACGGTATAGCTTATTATTTTTGTTAATGTACATACTAAAATCAATATTTATCTGTTAATTAAATAGAGTGCTTGTCCATATTTTATGGTTGGCAAATTTTTATAATGAGTTTTTGGCTAATAATAACATCAGGATGGAATAAATTGAGGTTTTACCTTAGTTTTTTATTGTTGTTTTTTTATTTAATTGTTGGCTTCTTGTTTTTGTTTTCCGATATTTGGGCTAGTATTTTGCCTAAGGGACGTGAAATAGTTGGTTTGGCTTTATTATTATTTGGTGGTTTTCGGTTTTACGTTGCCTATAGCAGATACAAAAATAAAAAGGTGAAAATTCAATCCTTAAAAGAAAAGAGAAAAAAGAAAAATGAGCAAACTCAAGCCAATACCGTATCTGAATAGCATAATTGTTATTCTGTTTGCGTGTTTTTTTATAGCTTGTTCTAACAATACAAACGAACCTACCGATACCCCAACATCTGGAGAGGTAAATATTGTGGTGGATGAATCTTTTCAACAACTGTTTGATACACAGATATATACCTTTCACTCGCTTTATACCAACGCAAAGGTAAATGCCCTTTATTTGCCCGAAAAAGATGCTTTACAGCGATTAATAAATGATTCCTGTAAGGTTGTGGTAATGTGCCGTGATTTAACTGAAAATGAACGTAAACAATTTGAAAAGTCTAATCTTTTTCCAATTTCAACAAAAATAGCTGAAGATGCAATTGCTATCATTGTTAATAACGATAATAAAGATACGGTATTGAGTGTTGAAAAAATAAAATCAATATTGTCTGGTAATGATTCCTTATGGACTCAAATCAATAAACAATCAACTTTGGGTAAAATTAATGTTGTTTTTGATAATAATGGTTCTGCAAATACTACTTATATGAAAGATACTTTATTACAAGGTAAAGAGTTTGGTAGCAATACTTTTGCGGTAAAATCGAACCCCGAAGTAATACAATATGTAAGTGAGCATAAAAATGCAATAGGTGTGTTGAGTGTTAATTGGATAAGTGATGCTGACGATTCGTTAACGGTTAATTCATTAAAAAAAGTAAAGCTTGTAGGAGTGTCTAAATCAGCTGATACTAAAGCATATAAGCCATATCAAGCGTATATTAAAACAAAAGATTATCCTTTTACACGCTATGTGTTTATGATTAACCGACAAACACGTGCCGGACTTGGCATGGGATTTGTTTCGTTTGTTGCTGGCGAAAAAGGACAAATTATGATTTTAAAAGCAGGCTTAGTACCTGCCGTTTCTCCTGTTCGATTGGTTGAAATAAATACGCAATAAATAATATTAATAGATCTCTTAAATTCAGTAGCATGAAAATTACAAAGTATTTTATCCTTTCTTCATTCGTTTTATCTTGTTCGGCTTTTGCTCAAACATTGCCTGATGCAATAAAAAAAACTACTAATGAACAATTCGAAAAGGCTGATGCCGATTTCAAAAATTTACTCGTAGCTCAACCCAATAGTGGCGAAATTTATTTTTATCAAGGCGAAAACTATTTTAAGGCAGGTAACTATGAATTAGCCAATGCTTCCTATCAAAAGGGAGTAGAAACCAATGCTACCAATCCATTGCCTTATGTAGGTTTGGGTAAGGTACAATGGGTGCAAAATAAAAATGCCGAAGCAAAAGCTAATTTTTATAAAGCAACTACATTGGCTGCAGGAAAAAATGCAACCGTATTGTTAAAAATTGCAGAAGCTTATATCACTGAAGAAAATAAAGATTTTGCAGAAGCCACAAAATTACTTGATCAAGCACAAAAATTAGAACCTAAAAATCCTGAAGTTTTTATTTTAAGAGGCGATGCTTTTTTAGAACAAAGTAATGATGGTTCAAAAGCAATTGCTAGCTATGAAGAAGCGGCTAAATTAGATCCTAAATCCGTAAAAGCCATATTGCGTATTGGGCAGTTGTGGAACAGAGCAAAAAATTATACATCAGCATTAGATTATTATAAAAAAGCAAGTTTAGTAGATTCTTCGTTTGCACCTGCTTACCGCGAAATGGCCGAAATATTTGCTCGTGCAGGTCAGTATAATAATGCTGTTGCTAAATACAAACGCTTTCTCGAAATTAATAATGATTGTGATGCACGAAGCCGTTATGCTGGATTTTTGTTAGAAGCAAAAAAATATGCCGATGCAATTGATGCAGGAAAAGAAGCATTGAAATGTAATGCCGAAAATGTATACACTTATCGCTACTTGGCCTATGCTTGTTATGAAGCGGTTCCGGCCGATTATGTTGCAGGCTTAAATTATAGTAATACATTTTTTGCCAAAGTAAAACCCGGAATTAAGTTGATTGCTAAAGATTATGAATATCATGCAAAGCTATTAGCAAAGGGCGGACAAGATTCATTGGCGATTCTTGATTACGTGAAAGCAATGGAACTGGAGCCAGAGAAAACGGAGTTGTATTCTGATATTGCAAATGCATACATTAAAATGAAAAAGTATCCAGAAGCAATAGCTGCTTACGATAAAAAAATTGCGGCAGGCAAGGGTGGTGTTAATGATTATTTTGGTTTAACGCGTGCTTATTATTTTTCTAAAGATTTTGTAAAGGCCGATTCGGCTACTTCACAAATGATTCGTTTGCAACCTGATTTGCCAATTGGATATTTATGGAAAGCAAAAGTAAACGTTCAACAAGATCCTAAAAATGAAAAATGGTTGGCAAAACCTCATTATGAGCAATTTATTGCAAAGGTTAAACCTGCTGAAGTGGATAAAAGTAAAAAAGACCTGATTGATGCTTATACATATTTGGGAGTACATTATATGTTAAATAAAGACTTTAAAACAGCAAAAATAAATTTCCAAAAAGTGCTTGATTTAGATCCACAAAATCAAAATGCCTTAAAGTTTATGAATAGTCCAGAAGGGAAGCAGAGTTAAATAAAGTAAGAAATTGCTCCTTTTTGTTCTACTATTTGTGCTTTATTAACACCATCATACTGCACTATAAGTGTTGTGTTTTTATTTAAAATTACTCCTTCTTTTTCGAATACATTAAAATCAAACGATAGCGGTAGTATCACATATCTGTATTTGTGATGATTGAGTTCTTGATTGCTAATAATTTGGTTTTTAGTCGTTCTATCCACTTCATCAACAAATAAAATTTGTGGTTTTACTTTGTAATGCAAGTAGTAATCAATAGCAAGTAGTTGAGGTGCAATAC
>JBASCV010000300.1:0-1832 GCA_049651825.1 Bacteroidia bacterium | reverse complement strand
AAACAAGGGTTTAATCTATACTTTATACAATGATTCAACTTAACTTAACGCGTCCTATCGCATTTTTTGATTTAGAAACAACTGGTGTTAACGTTGCTAGCGACCGTATTGTTGAAATATCTATTCTTAAAGTTTCGCCCGATGGCACCAAGGAAATAAAAACCAAACGTATTAATCCTACTATACCTATTCCGTTGCAATCATCGCTAGTACATGGTATATATGATAAAGATGTTGAAAATGAACCAACATTTAAAGCTATTGCAAAAAGCCTTGCAGAGTTTTTAAAAAACTGTGATTTAGCTGGTTACAACTCCAATAAGTTTGATATTCCAATTTTAGTAGAGGAGTTTTTACGTGCCGAAGTTGATTTTGATGTGAAAAACAGACGTTTTGTGGATGTGCAAAACATTTTTCACCAAATGGAACAACGTACCCTAAAAGCTGCATATAAGTTTTACTGTGGTAAAGATATTGTAAATGCCCACAGCGCTCAGGCCGATATTGAAGCTACCTATGAAGTATTTTTAGCTCAATTAGAACGCTACGAAAATGTAGAGTTTGAAGATAAAAAAGGCGTAAAAAGTATTCCTGTAAAAAACGATATCAAAGCCTTGCACGATTTTACCAATGTAAATAAAACCGCTGATTTGGCAGGTCGTATTGTGTTTAACGAACAAGGTGTTGAAGTATTTAATTTCGGTAAACATGCAGGTAAACCAGTTGAAGAAGTACTTAAAAATGAGCCTTCTTATTATGCTTGGATGATGAATGGCGATTTTCCACTCTACACAAAAAAAGTACTTACTGATATTAAATTGAGAATGGCGTTTAATAGGTAGTAAAAAATGCGTTATAAAAAAATACAATCATAAGTAAATGCAGGTTCCTTTGCTAAATACTATACAAACAGCAGATAAAAAATTTGATACTCAGGCACGACCATTTTTAATAGGTTGTAGTGATATGAATGATTATGTTTGTAAGTATGGTTCAGGTACCGGTTTTGCAAAGCGATTATTTTGTGAATATATAGGAGCTCAATACATGCGTAATTGGGATTTACCAATTCCTGATTATGCTTTTATTGAAGTAAATCCAGAGCACATACCTACTAATTTTTCTCTTTCCAACAATATCTTTAATCAAACTTGTTTTGGTCTGAAATACAACAGGAATTATACTGAATTAACAAAATTAAATGAGTTGTTTATTGTTCAACAGTTTAAAAATCAATTGTTTAAATCAAATTTACTAAAGGTAGCTCTTTTTGATTGTTGGTTAGCTAATGAGGATAGGAACAGTAATAATTATAATTTAATGTTTGAATTACAGAAGAATTATCAGTTAATAGCCATTGATCATGAAGGTATTTTTAATACTCGTATTTTTGATAATCCAATATATGCATTAAACAATGATGATACTCTTTTAAATAGCTCTTTTGCGCAACAATTATTCAATAAAAAAGATTTAAATAATAACGCCATTGAAGAATTGAGAACTTATTTCTACATTTGTATAGAGAAATGTGAAAACAATAGTAAGAGTATTTTATCCCATGTACCTACTAACTGGCAAATAGACAATGAATTGGTTAACAAAAAGTTAGCCGAAATTTTTTCCAAAAAATGGAAACAAGAAACGTTTGATACGTTTAATGTTTTTGTACACAACTTATTAAATACTTTATAAAATGCATTCTTATTTTACAATAATATCGGCCAATATTCGTCCTGAAATTGATGAGAAAATCACTCTCGGCTTATTGCTTGTGTGTGGCGAAAAGGTCTATTTTAATTATTCAAAAGACAAACTAAACGTTACTAAAG